>NZ_JBVJMN010000022.1:0-104826 GCF_055584185.1 Streptomyces sp. NPDC104202
CCCCACCCCCTCTTCTGCCCGCTAGATAAACTACTATCGCCCGCCCCCCCCCCCCCCCCCCCCCCCCCGCGGCGGCGTCAGGAGCCGCCCGCCCCGACCGCGCCCCGGAACGAGGCCGTGTGGCCCCGGACCTGTTCCGGTGTCAGATAGGCGTCCGTGTACTCGAAGTCCCGCAGCGTCCCCGCCTTCGAGGCCAGGAAGCCCGTCCGTACGTAGTCGTCGCCCGCGACCGCGTTCAGCAGCCAGTTCGTCATCACGCGGGCCTTGGCGACATTGGTGCGCAGCGCCCCCCAGTGGTACGCGCGGGCCACGGCCTGCGCCGGCGCGCCGTGCAGCTCGACGCCCAGTGGCTTCGAGACCCCGTCCATGCCGCCGAGGTCCACCACGAGGCCCAGGTCCTTGTGCCGGTACGGGTGGACCGGCTCCCCGCGCAGGGTCGAGACGAGGTTGTCGGCGACCGCCTTGCCCTGCCGCATCGCGTGCTGCGCGGTCGGCGGGCAGATCGCCCCCTCCTCGCCCTTGGCGAGGTCGGGCACCGCCGCCGCGTCGCCCAGCGCCCAAACGCCGTCGAGCCCCGGCACGGACATCTCGGCCGCCACGGCCAGCCGGCCGCGGAAGGTCTCCGCGCCCAGCGTGCCGATGAGGGGGCTGGCGGCCACGCCGGCCGTCCAGATCAGCGTCCGGCTCGGCAGCACCCGTCCGTCGGTGAGCGTCACGTTCTCCTCGTCCACCGAGGCCACCGAGACGCCGAGCGAGACCTCGATGCCCCGCTTGGTCAGGATGTCCAGGGCGGCGGCGCCGAGCTTCTCGCCCAGTTCCGGCATCAGCTTCGGCGCGATGTCGACGAGGTGCCACTGGATGAGGTCCGGGTCGAGCCGGGGGTAGCGTTTCACCGCGTTGCGGGTGAGCAGCTGGAGGCAGGCCGCCGTCTCCGTGCCCGCGTAGCCGCCGCCGACCACGACGAACCGCAGGCGCGCGGCCCGCTCGGCGTCGTCGTTGCTCGCGTCGGCCAGATCGAGCTGGGCGATGACGTGGTCGCGGATGTACACGGCCTCCGCGAGCGTCTTCATGCCCCGCGCGTACTCGGCGAGCCCCGGGATGTCGAAGCTCCGGGTCACGCTGCCCGGGGCGAGGACGAGGTGGTCGTACGGCTCGTTCACGAACTCGCCGGAGATCGTGCGCACCACGCAGACCTTCGCGGCCGTGTCCACGCCGACCACGCCGCCCGGCACGATCCGCGTCCGGTGGCGCTCGCTGCGCCGGAGCGACAGGGCCACCGACTGCGGGGTCAGTACGCCCGCCGCCACCTGGGGGAGCAGGGGCAGGTACAGCTGGTACGAGAACGGCGACAGGAGCGTGATCAACGCCTCCCGGTCCGCGAGCCGCCGTTCGAGCCTCCGTACACAGGCCACTCCGGCGAATCCCGCGCCCACCACGAGAATCCTCGGTCGAGTCACGCTGTCCGCCCTTCCGTATGAGCGTGCAAAATGTCAGGGAATATGTCTGAGTAAGCCCATGTGGCAATTTTTCGCTGACTATCCGTGGTTCACCCTTTTTATCGTCATTGCGGCGGGATCGCTCTTCGGAATGATCCGCTTCGGGCCGGTGAAGCTCGGTGCGGCCGGCGTCCTCTTCGTCGGCCTCCTGCTCGGCGCGCTCGACCCCGACATCGGTCCGGCCGTACCCGCCGGCCTCTCCGTCCTCGGCCTGGCGCTGTACGTCTACACCGTCGGCCTCGACGCGGGACCGGCCTTCTTCCGCGAACTCCGCCCGCAGCTGGCCGTGATGGCCGGCGCGGTCGTCGCCCTCGTGGTCACCGCCTTCGCCGTCGGGCTCCTCGGGAGCACCGTCCTCGGCATCGACGGCCCCTATCTCGCCGGCGGCTACGCGGGCATCGGCACCACCACTCCCGGTCTCGCGGCCGCCCAGGCGGCCTCCTCCGATCCGGCGCAACCCGCCACCGGCTATGCGATCGGCTACCCCCTCGCCGTCGTTCTCACCATCCTTTTCGTCGCGGGCATCGCCGCGGCACGGAACTGGCCCGGCCGGCGCGACCCCGGCGAGGCCCTTCCCCGGGAACTCGTCACCCGCACCGTCGACGTCACCCGCCCCCTGCGCTGGGCCGACGTCCCCGGCGCCGCCGACGGCCGGCTCCTCGCCAGCGCCCACCGGACCCCCGGCGGCGGACCCCGCGTCGCCCTCGGCCTCGACGCCCTGGCCCCGGGCGACCAGGTCGTCCTCGTCGGCGGCCCCGAGGCCCTGGCCGCCGGCGTCGCCGCCCTCGGCACCGAGGCGCCCACCCACCTCCTCGACCGCCGCGACGTCGTCGACTACCGCCGCATCCTGCTCACCAACCCCGACCTCGCCGCGCGTACCGTCGCCGAACTCGGCCTCGGCGACCGCTTCGGGGCGAAGGCCACCCGCGTCCGCCGCGGCGACCAGGACCTCCTGGCCCACGACGACCTGCTGCTCCAGCTCGACGACCGCGTCCGCGTCGCCATGCCGCGGGAGCGCACCGCCGAGGTGACCCGTTACCTCGGCGACGCCGAGGCCAGGGTGAGCGAGGTCAGCGCCGTCAGCATGGGGCTCGGCCTCGCCGCCGGCTTCCTCGTCGGCATCCCCGAGCTGACGATCGGCTCCACCGTGCTCTCCCTCGGCACGGCCGCCGGACCGCTCGTCATGGCCATGATCCTCGGCCGCCTGCGGCGCACCGGCCCCCTCGTCTGGGTCCTCCCCACCCGGGCCAACCTCACGCTCCGCCAGATCGGCCTGCTCCTCTTCCTCGCGTGCGTGGGTCTCACCTCGGGCTACGCCTTCCGGCGCGAGGCATTCTCCGTCTTCGGCCTCAAGCTCCTCGCCGTCCTCCTCGTCGGCGCCGTCGTCAGCTACGCGCTGATGGTCCTCGTGGCCCGGCTCCTCGGCCAGAGCCGCCCCCGCACCATGGGGCTGCTCGCCGGATACGTCGGCAACCCCGCCATCACCGCGTACGCCAACAGCCGCGTCTCCGACAGCCGCGTCAACACCGGCTACGCGACCCTCTTCGCCCTCGCCATCCTCGTCAAGATCGTGTGCATCCAGCTCATCGTGGGCCTCTGACCCGGAGTCGCGCCCCGGGGGACGGACCCGGCGGCCGCGCCCCCGTGCCGGGCCCGGCCGACCTGACCCCTCCCCAGCCCACCGGCGCGCGGACCGGCGTCTCGGCATCCGGCGTCGGACACGGGGCCGCAGGTGGGCGGGGCGGGGCGTCAGAGGACCGCGATCCCCAGCGGCCGTGATCCGGCGGCGAGCCGGTGGGTGTCACCCGAGGCGAGGTCGACGACGGTCAGGCCGTCCCAGTAGCCGTCCCGGGTGAACCCGCCGGTCACATAGGCGGTGCGGCCGTCCGGGGACACGGCCACGTTCTCGTGCGGGCCCTCCAGCGGGTAGACCCGCTCGGCCCCGGCGGGCGTCCGCACCGTCAGCGACGGGCCCTGGTCCTCGTCCGGGTCGATCGGCCCGGTGCCGACCGCGAACAGCGTCCCGTCGGCGGTGACCGTGACCCCGTGCTGGTGGGTGTCCCCGGTCATCGGCTCGATCGTCGTCGCGCCGGTCCGCGGGTCGACCACCGCGAGCCGCTCGCCCTCGAAGGGCAGCAGCAGCCTCCCGTCGGAGGGGCGCACGGCCGCGTAGTGCGGCTTGAGCCACGAACCGAGCCCGCCCTCCGTGCCGTAGGGGGCGACCTCCACGCGGCGCGACCGCAGCGTGTCGGAGGCGACGACGGTGACGTCGAAGGAGTCGTGGTTCGTCGCGTACACCTCCGAACCGTCCCGCGACACGTCCACGTCGAAGGGACGCCTGCCGGCCTCCACGGTGTCCGTGACCCTGAGCGCGGCGGTGTCGACGACCTCCAGGGCACCGTTCCCGCCGGGCACGTTGACCCCCACGTACACCCGGCGCCCGTCCGGCGAGAGCGCGATGCCCATGCCCCCGCCCCGGTACTCGCCGGTGGTCACCGGCCCGGTGTCCGTCCGGTACGGCACGAGCGCCAGGCGCTGCCGGGTCGCCGTGTCCACGACCGCGACCCCCTCCGCGGTCGCCACCCAGGCGCGCCCGTCGTCGCCGACGACCAGCCCGTACGGGGCCGTGCCGACCGCCACCGAGCCCACCGGCCCGCGCGCCGGGTCCACGAAGGTGACGGTGTCGGCACCGAAGTCGGTCACCAGCAGGGTCCCGGGCGCGGCCGGACCGGACGGCACGGGCGCCGCGGTCGGCGTGGCCGAGGACGGCGGAGCGGACGTCCCCGCGGGCGACGGCGCGTCCGCGGCGGAGGCCGCCCCTCCGGAGCCCTGCGCACACCCCGCGAGCAGGGCGACGGCCACCGCCGCGGGCACGAGCACCCGGGCGGAACGGGACGGACGGCGGAACGCGGTCATGACGGACTCCTCGGTACGGCGGACCGGGCGGCCGGCCCCGCCGCGCGGCGGTTCCGTGCCCTGCCCCGATCCTCCGCCCGCGGTCCGCCCCGCGCGGTCCGCCGCCCGGCCGCCGGCCCACGGCGGGACGGACGACCCGGGGGTCGTCCGATCGGTGGACCCCGGGGTCCACGCGGGAGGGCGGGTCAGCGCGGGAAGCGGCTCAGGAAGCAGAGCGTCCGCTCGACGCAGAGCGCGGTCGCCTCCGGCACGTGGGACGGCGCACCCGGCTCGGCGAACAGGTGCGAGGTGCCCGGGTACAGGAAGAGGCGCCGGTCGTCCGCGTCCGCCACGAGCGCCCGCGCCGCGTCGAGGTCCCCCTCGTCGACGAAGAGCGGATCGGCGTCCATGCCGTGGATCTGCGCGGGCACGCCCTCGGGCCACTTCCCGCCGAACGCGTCCGCGGGCACGCACGCGCTGATCAGCAGCGCCCCGAGCGCTCCGGGCCGGGTCTGGGCCAGTTTCTGGGCGGGCAGCACACCGAGGGAGAACCCGGCGTACACGATCTCCGCGGGCAGCCCGTCGGCGGCGCGCACGCCGCGCTCCAGGAGCGTGTCGAAGCCGACCTCCGAGGCGTGGGCGATCCCCGCCTCCAGGTCCTCGAACGTCCGCCCCTCGTAGAGGTCGGGCGTGTGCACCGTGTGCCCGGCCCGCCGCAGCTCCACCGCGAACGCGGCGACCCCCTCGGTCAGCCCGAGACAGTGGTGGAAGAGCAGAACCTCGGCCATGTCGTCATCCCCTGGGTCACGTGCGCGGCCCGCCCCCCGGTGCGGCGCAGACCTCGTTCGGGGACAGCATCGCCCATGGCACCGACACCACCCGGTCCCGTCGGCCTACTCGGCCGAAAAGACCCGCACCGGTCCCGGCGCGCGCACGGCGCGGCGGCCCGGCGTGACGACCGGCCGGTTCAGCGGACCGGCCGGTGCGGCAGGACCGCGGCGCCCGTCTGCGTGTGCGACATCACGGCAGCGCCCTGGCCCATGCCGTTCGGCGCGATGCCCCCCTGCGGCACACCGCCCTGACCCATGCCGTGCGGCATCGGGCCGCCCTGGTGGCCGGCGACCGCGAGCTGGTTGCCGACGCCCGCGTGGGCGACCGGCCCCTGCGGTCCGGGAACGCCCTGCGGGGGCATCTGGATGACCCGGCTCAGGTCCCGCATGACCTCCTCGGCGACCTGGCGGACGTCACCCGGAACATCACCCCGCTCCCGTATGAGCTCGGCGTAGATCGGTGCGGTGCCGTCCGCGTGGTTCATGGGGCTCGCTTCCTTCGAGTGCGCCGGTTCCGACACCGACGGGGCGACGCGAGTCTACGGGGCACCGCCGACACGCCTGGCCCTGGCGCCCGCAGACCGGCCGGTAACCGGGCCCCCCGACGTGCCCTCCAGCGGAAATCCACTGTCCTGCGGGGCCCGCCCGGCCGAGAATGGATCACCGAACACCCGGGAGGGACCCCATGAGCCAGGCGACCCTGACTCTGCACGACCTGATGCCGTCCGGCGAGCTCGACGCCGCGCTCGCCGAGGGGCACGTCACACGCAAGCGCCACCCCGAGCTGCCGCTGTCGATCTACACGTACACGCGCGCGTGCCAGTACGCCCAGCACTGGAACCGGGCCACGACCCGCTGCCGGGGCCTCGTCGCGGACGACGCCACCGGACGGATCGTCGCCCTCCCCCTCCCCAAGTTCTTCAACCTGTCCGAACACGCCGGCGGCCGCCCCTACGCGCCGCCGCTGCCCGACGAGCCCTTCGAGGTGTACGACAAGGTCGACGGCAGTCTCGGGGTGGTCTTCCACTACGACGGCCGCTGGCACGCCGCCTCCAAGGGCTCCTTCACCAGCGCGCAGGCCACCTGGGCCCAGCGCCGCCTCGACGCCGCCGACACCACCGGTCTGACGCCCGGCGTGACCTACCTCGCCGAGATCCTCTACCCGCACAACCGGATCGTCGTGAACTACGGGGACCGGCGCGACCTCGTCCTGCTCGCCGCCTTCGGGCAGGACGGCACCGAGGTGCCCCTCGCCGAGGCCGCGGCCTCCTGGGGGCCCGTCGGCTCCGTCGTCCGCAGCTGGCCCGCCATGAGCGTCGCCGAGCTCACCGCCCTGACCGAGTCCAGCACCCTGCCCGGCGGCGCCCGGGCCACCGGCACCGACGCCGAGGGCTTCGTGCTGCGCTTCGCCTCCGGTCTGCGCGCCAAGGCCAAGCTCGGCGAGTACGTGCGCCTCCACAAGGTGCTGACCGGCGTCACCGAGCGGGACATCTGGCGCGGCCACGGCATCCAGCGCTTCGCCGGCGTGCCCGCCGCCCGGCTGGCCCAGGGCATCGGCTGCTCGGTCGCCGAGGTGGAGGCGTCCGGGGGCAAGCCGCTGGACGCCCTCCTCGACCAGGTGCCGGACGAGTTCGACGCCTGGGTGCGCGAACTGATCGCGGGCTTCGAGGACGCCGCCGCCCTCCGGGAGCGGGCCCTCGACGAGGCGTACGCCCGTCTCGCCCCCCTGGCCGGCGACCGGGCCGCCTTCGCCCGCGCCGCGGCCGGCGAGCCCGACCGGGGGCTGCGCGCGGCCCTCTTCCTGCGCCTCGACGGGCGCCCCACCGACCTCCTCGTCTGGCGTCAGATACGCCCCGAGGCCACCGACCCCTTCACTCGCGACGAGGAGAACTGACCGTGCCTGTCGTCCACGTCATGACCGGCCTCCCGGCCTCCGGGAAGACGACGGCCGCCCGCGCCCTCCAGGCCGCCGCCGAGGGACGCGTCCGCCGCGTCAACCTCGACGACCTGCGCTCCATGCTCGACCTCCCGGACGCCGCGCGCGGGCACTCGCGCCCCCACGAGCAGACGGTGCTGGGCATCCAGGACGCGGCCGTGCGCGCGGCCGTCGACGACGGCTTCGACGTCGTCGTCGACAACACCCACCTGACCCCGCACATCCCCAAGCGCCTCAAGGCCGCCGTCGCCGGCCGGGAGGCGACCTTCGTCGTCCACGACTTCACCGACGTCCCCGTCGACGAGTGCGTCCGCCGCGACGCCGCCCGCGAGCGACCCGTCGGCGAGGAGATCATCCGCATCCTCGCCGACAAGCACGCCAAGGCGACCCGGGGCGGCTGGCGGCTCACCGCGGAGTGGCTCGGCGACCGGCCGGCCGGTCTGCCCTACGTCGCCGACCCGGCCCTGCCCACGGCCGTCATGTGCGACATCGACGGCACCCTCGCCCTCCGAGGCGCCCGCGGACCGTACGACTTCACCCGCTGCGACGAGGACCTGCTCAACCCCTCCGTGCGGGACGCCCTGCGGGCCTTCCGGAACGGCGAGGGCGACCGGATCGTCCTGCTCTCCGGCCGCAGCGAGGACCACCGCGCCCTCACCGAGGCGTGGCTCGCCCGTCACGAGGTGCCCTACGACGAGTTGTGGATGCGCGCCTCCGGCGACGGCCGCGGCGACGACATCGTGAAGGCCGAGCTGTTCGACGCCCATGTGCGCCACCGGTTCGCGGTCCGCGTCTCGCTCGACGACCGCGACCGCGTGGTCGCCCTCTGGCGCCGAATGGGCCTGCCCACCTGGCAGGTCAACTACGGGGCCTTCTGACCTGCCCGGCCGGCCGCGCGGCGCCGGCCCGGGGCCCGCGCGCGGGGGTGGGACCGCCCACCCCCGCCGCCGTGTCAGGATCGTGGGATGGTGGAAAAGATCATCGCGGCGTGCGACGGCGCGTCGAAGGGAAACCCCGGCCCCGCGGCCTGGGCCTGGGTCATCGGCCGCTCCGACGGCGAGGTCGACCGCTGGGAGGCGGGACCGCTGGGCCGGGCGACCAACAACGTGGCCGAACTCACGGCACTGGAACGGCTCCTCGAAGCCCTCGACCCGGACGTGCCGGCCGAGGTCCGCATGGACTCGCAGTACGCCATGAAGGCCGTCACGACCTGGCTGCCCGGCTGGCGCCGCAAGGGCTGGAAGACCTCCGCGGGCACCCCCGTCGCCAACAAGGAGCTGGTCGTCCGCATCGACGAGCTGCTCACCGGCCGCGACGTCGCCTTCGTCTACACCCCCGCGCACCAGGTCGACGGCGACCCGCTCAACGACGCCGCCGACCGCGCGGCCAGCCACACCGCCCGCACCCAGGAGCCCACCGGCTCGGCCGCCGGCGCCCCCCTGCCCCCGCCGGAGGCTCCGTCACGCGCCTCCGCGCCCCGGTCACGCTCCGCCACGCCCTCCCGCTCTGCGACGGGGACGGCGGCCTCCTCCCCGCGCCGGAGTCGCCCGTCCGGCGGAACGCTGAAGGCCAAGTTCCCCGGCCGCTGCCGCTGCGGAAAGCCCTACGGCAAGGGCGAGACGATCGCCAAGAACCCCGACGGCTGGGGCCATCCCACCTGCGTCTGAACCGTGGGGCCGTCCGACTGGCGGGCGGCCCCGTCCGGCCCGTGAGACCGGTGAACGGGGGTGCCGGGCAGGCTTCACCCACGTGTGGGCGCGGGTTCTCCCGGGGTTCTGTTCTCGGAGCGGTTGTGGCTGCATACTGTTCCTCCTCGCACCTGGTGACGAACCGTTTTACCTGCTTGTTTGTCGCTCTCACGACATGATCGGCACCCGGCGAGAACCTCCCTCCTGCTGCCGCCGCGGCCTTCGTGGCGGAAGCTCTCCCTGCCCGTGAAAGACCCGAGGTTCCGTGCCAGTACCTGTTCTCCTGACCGGGCGCACCGTGCGCCTGGAGCCGCTGGCGATGCGGCACGCCGAAGCCCTCGCCCGGGCCGGCGGGGCGGACCGATCGGCCTACGCCTTCACCCCCGTGCCCGACGGCCTCGAATCGGCCCTCGACTACATCGCCCGTGCCCTCTCCGATCAGGCGGCAGGCCGATGCCTGCCCTTCGCCCTGGTCAGTACGGCCGACGAACACGTCATCGGTTCCACCCGCTTCCTCGAACTCGACTACTGGCGGGGCCCGCTGGTCTGGCCCCCGGTTCCCGGGATGCCGCACGGCGATCCGCTGACCGCCGTGCCGGACGCCGCCGAGATCGGGAACACGTGGATCTCCGGTGCCGCCCGGGGGACCGGCATCAACACCGAGGCGAAGTACCTCATGCTCCGGCACGCCTTCGAAGCCTGGGGCGTCCGCCGCATCACCCTGCGCGCCGACGCCCGCAACACCCGGTCCCGGATCGCCATCGAGCGGCTCGGCGCCACCTGCGAAGGCGTCCGCCGGGCCCACTCGCGGGGCCTCGACGGAGCCGTCCGCGACACGGCCTTCTACTCGGTCCTCGACGAGGAGTGGCCCACCGTCCGGGACATCATCGAGCTCCGCATGTCCACACCCCGCCAGGTGCGCGTCCCCCAGGACCTGCTCCCGGCCTGATCCGCCGGCCCCCGGGTCCGTGTCCGGAAAGCCCCGCCTCACCCGCGGCGCACCCCTCCGGACACGGCCCGGCCCCCTCCCGCCGCCCGGCGGAGCCCGGCCCGCGACCGGACGGGCCTCCCGGCCAGGCAGCGTCCGCACCGCCCCCTGACCACGGCCCCCACCGGCCCGAACGCGGTTCCCGATCACCCTCGCCGCCCTCCGCGCGCGCCCGGTACGGTGACCGGGACAGCGAGCCGTGCCGCGAGAGGACCGAGTGAACGTGCCGACCGGAACCCCCGACGTACTCCTCCGGACGGAAGGCCGCGCCGGGTTCGTCACCCTGAACCGGCCCCGCGCCATCAACGCGCTCACCCACCCCATGGTCCTCGCCGTGGACGAGGCACTCACCGCGTGGGAACACGACCCCGCCGTCGCCACCGTCGTCATCGAGGGCGCCGGTGAGCGGGGCCTCTGCGCCGGCGGCGACATCCGCGCCATCCACGAGGACGCGCGCTCCGGCGGCACCGCCTCGGCGGCCTTCTGGCGGGACGAGTACCGCCTCAACGCCCGGATCGCCCGCTACCCCAAGCCGTACGTCGCCCTCATGGACGGCATCGTCATGGGCGGCGGCGTCGGCGTCTCCGGCCACGGCTCCGTCCGCGTCGTCACCGAGCGCTCCCGGGTCGCGATGCCCGAGACCGGCATCGGCTTCGTCCCCGACGTCGGCGGCACCTACCTGCTCTCCCGCGCCCCCGGCGAACTCGGCACCCACCTGGCGCTCACCGGCGGAGCCGTCGGCGCGGCCGACGCGCTCCTCACCGGCCTCGCCGACCACTTCGTCCCCGCCGCCGCGCTGCCCGCCCTCGTCGCGGACCTGACCCGCCTCCCCGCAGCCGAGGCCGTCGCCCGCCACGCCACCGAGCCCCCGGCCGGCGTCCTCGCCGGCCGGCGCGAGTGGATCGACGCCTGCTACGCCGCCGCGGACGTCGAGACCGTCGTCGACCGGCTCTTCGACACCGGAACCGCCGACGCCAAGGAAGCCGCCACCACGCTCCTCACGAAGGCCCCCACGGCCCTCAAGGCCACGCTGGCCGCCGTCCGGCACGCCCGTTCCCTCACCACCCTCGAAGAGGTGCTGGACCGGGAGTTCCGCGCGTCCTGCGCCGCGCTCGCCACCGCCGACCTCGTCGAGGGCATCCGGGCCCAGGTGGTCGACAAGGACCGTGACCCCCGCTGGACCCCGCCGACCCTCGCCGAGGTCACCGACGCCGACCTCGCCCGCTACCTCGCCGTCCCGGCGGGCGGCGACCTCGGCCTCGCCGCCGGGCGGACCGACGCGGGTCCCGCGGGCGCGGACGGGGACGTCCGGGGCGGAGCGTGACCGCGGACACCTCCTTCCGGCCCGTCCTCGACCGCATCGCCGAGGAGATCGCGGAACTCGCCGAACGGGGCACCCCGGCCGACTACATCCCCGCCCTGGCCGCGGGCGACCCGAACCGCTTCGGCATGGCCGTGGCCGAACTCGACGGCTCCGTCTACGGGGTGGGGGAGTGGCGGCACGCCTTCTCCACGCAGTCCGTCACCAAGGTCTTCACCCTCGCGCTCGCCCTGGCCGGGGAGGGCGACGCGCTCTGGGCCCACGTCGGCAGGGAACCCTCCGGCGACCCGTTCAACTCCCTCGTGCAGCTGGAGTACGAGCACGGCATCCCCCGCAACCCGTTCATCAACGCCGGAGCCCTCGTCGTCACCGACCGGCTCCACCGCCTCACCGGTGACGCCTCCGGCAGCCTGCTCGCCTTCCTGCGCGCCGAGACCGGGAACGAGAGCCTCGCCTTCGACGCCGACGTCGCCGCCTCGGAGGCCGCCCACGGCGACCGCAACGCCGCCCTCGCCCACTTCATGGCCTCGTACGGCAACATCACGGGCCCGGTCCCCGACCTGCTCCGCGAGTACTTCCGCCAGTGCTCCCTCGAAGCCTCCTGCGCCGACCTCGCCCTCGCCACCGGCTTCCTCGCCCGCCACGGACTGCGCGCCGACGGCACCCGCCTGCTCACCCGCAGCCAGGCCAAACAGATCAACGCCGTCATGCTCACCTGCGGCACCTACGACGCCGCCGGCGACTTCGCCTACCGCGTCGGGCTCCCCGGCAAGAGCGGCGTCGGCGGAGCCGTCGTCGCGGTCGTCCCCGGCCGCTGCACCCTCTGCGTCTGGAGCCCCGGCCTCGACACCCGCGGCAACTCCGTCGCCGGCGTCACCGCCCTCGACCGCTTCACCACCATCACCGGCCTCTCCGTCTTCTGACGGCCGCGCGGGCACCGGCCGGCCCGAACCGCGTTTCAGCGGTCGAGGGCGGCCGGCTCGCCCAGGGCGCCGGCGGCGGTCCGCCAGGCCGCGGTCACGGCGCCGTGGGCGAGGGAGGTCGCGGTGGCGATGTCGTCGGGCAGGTGGAGCGGAGAGCCGATGTGGACGTGCAGCGGGGGACGGCGGACCGGGGAGGTGAGGACGCCGGCGATCTGCTTGACGCGGCCGCCGGAGGTGATGCGGCGGGCACCGGCCTGGCCGATGGGCACGACCGGGGCGCCGGTCGTGCGCGCGAGCCGGGCGAGTCCGGTGCGGAACGTCTCCGGAGGGTTCTCCGCGGAGTCCGGGCGGGGCGGGATGCGTCCCTCGGCATACAGCATGACGTGCCGGCCCGACGCGAGGGCGACCGCCGCCGCGTCCAGCGAGGCCGCGGCCCGCGCGGAGTTGCGGTGGACCGGCACGTGGCCCTCGCGGGTCAGGGCGCGGCCGAGGAACGGCACGCGCCACAGCCCCGCCGTCGCGAGCACCACCGGCTCGACGGCCAGCCGCCGGCGGAGCGCGGCGAGCACGAGCGCCGGATCGGCCGTCGACGTGTGGTTCACGACGATGATGCTGCCGGGGGCGATCCGGGCGTCCGCGTCGGTGGTGACGGTCAGCCGCCCGAAGAACGGCACGACGCGGGCGGCGAGACGACTGAGCACGGACGACCCCTGACTCCGGGAAGGATGCGCTGACCCGTTCATCGTCGCCTCGGGGCCGGGCCGCGCGGATGAGCACGCGTACTCATCCCGGTACCCAACGGCACCGCGTACGGGCCTGGGTGACCCGGGCGCGGCACCCTCCGTCTACGCTGAGCCCCGGACGGCCGGCACGGCACGAGGAATCCGGAAGAGGGGAGGGGCGGGCGGATGGAGCGTTCTCCGCGACGGCCCGCGACCCTCCTGCCCGCGCTGCTCTGCGCGATCTGGTCCCTCCTGCTGATCCCGCCGGCCACCGGCGCGTCCGCGGCCACCGGCACCTCCACCGCCCCGGCCCCGGTCACACAGGCGCCGGTCTCCGCGCCCCCGCCCGTGGACGCCCCGGCGGCCGCGGCCCCCGCCTCCTCCCACGCGGCCCCGCCGGAGCCGCAGCTCGCGGCCACCGCCGTCGTGCGCCTCCCGGCCGCCGTGGAGAACCTCCTGCGCCACCCGGGAGCGCCCGCCGCCCCGGCCGTCGCGGTCACGGACGTCCCCGCACCCGCGCGGGGGGTCCTGGTGGGCGACCCCCGCCGCGAGCGGGCGCCGCCCGGCGGCGACCACCGGCCGCGGGACTCCCGCGGACCTCCCTCCCCCCGGCACGACTGACGTTCCTCCGCGTCCGCCGCCCGGGTCATCGGCATGCCCCGGGACCGGTCGGCGACGCGCATCCGACCGTACGTCCGGCACGGACCGGCGACCCGCAGACAGGGTCCGCCGGAGCCGTGCGCTGCCCGTGGAGCACCCATGTCCGCTCGTTCCGCGCTCTGGCGCGCGCTGCTCGCGCTCGCCGTCGTCGCGCTCTCCCTCTGGATCACCCTGACCACCCCGCCGCGCCTCGGACTCGACCTCCGCGGCGGGACCCGCATCGTCCTGCAGACCGAGGACGGCCCCGCCACCCGCGCCGACGCCGCGGCCACCGACCGCGCCCTGGAGGTGCTGCGCAAACGCGTCGACGGCCTCGGCGTCGCGGAGCCCTCGCTCGCCCGGGCCGGCGAACGCCGCATCGTCGTCGAGCTGCCCGGGCTGCGCGACCCGCGCCAGGCGGCCGAGGTCATCGGCCGCACCGCACAGCTCACCTTCCACGCCGTCACCGGCGAGGCCGGGGGTCCGGCCGGTGCCCCCGGCCCGGACGGGGCGCGCGTCCTGGCCGACCCGGACGCGCCCGGCCGTTTCCTCGCCCTGGCCGCGCCCGCCCTCACCGGAGACGGCGTCGAGAACGCCGAGGCCGTGCTCGACGCGACGAGCGGCCGCGGCTGGACGGTGGACCTGTCCTTCCGCGACAAGGGCGCGGGCGACTGGGCGCGGCTGACCGGCGCCGCGGCCTGCGCCGCCCCGGGCGACCCGGCGCGCCGGGTCGCGATCGTGCTCGACGACCGGATCGTCTCCGCGCCCGCCATGCAGACCGGCGTCGCGTGCGGGGCGGGCATCGGGGGCGGCTCCGCGCAGATCACCGGCGGGTTCTCGGGACCCGAGGCCCGCGACCTGGCGGCGCTCGTCCAGGGCGGCGCGCTCCCGGTCCCGGTGACGACCGTCGAGCAGAGCACCGTGGGCCCGACGCTCGGCGCCGAGGCGATCCGGGCCAGCGCGCTGGCGGCGGCGATCGGCCTGGCGTGCACCGGGCTCTTCGTGATCGTGGTCTACCGGCTGCTCGGCGCCCTGGCCACTCTCGCCCTCCTCCTGTACGGGCTGATCTCCTACGCCGCGGTCGTCGCCCTCGGCGCCACCCTCACCCTGCCCGGCCTCGCCGGATTCGTCCTCGCCGTCGGCATCGCCGTGGACGCCAACGTGCTGGTCTTCGAACGGGCCAGGGAGGAGTACGCGGCGCCCGGCCGCACCGCCGGGCGCGACCCGCGGCGGCCGGTGGCGGCGGCGTTCGGCCGGGTGTGGAGCGCGGTCGCCGACTCGCACGTCACCACCCTGCTCGCGGCCGGTCTGCTGTTCGTCTTCGCCACGGGCCCCGTCAAGGGCTTCGGGGTGACGCTCGCCATCGGCGTCGTGACCTCCCTCCTCACCGCGATGGTCGTCACCCGGCTCCTCGCCGACGCGGCCCTGCGCCTGCCGGCCGTGCGGCGGCGCCCCCGGATCACGGGCATCGCCTCCCTCGGCCGGCTGCGGACCCGGCTCGTCCGCCGGCCTCCGCGCGTGATGGCGCACCGGCGCCGCTGGCTGACCGGCTGCGCCGCGCTCCTGTTCGTCGCGCTGGCGGGGATCGGCGTCCGGGGGGTGGAGTTCGGCGTGGAGTTCACCGGTGGTCGCGTCGTGCAGTACGCGGCGGAGCGCCCGGTGGACGCCGACGCGGCGCGCACGGCGATCACCGCCGCGGGCTTCCCCGACGCCGTCGTGCAGACGACCGGAGACGGTGACGTCTCGGTCCGCGTCCGGGAGACCGGCGACGGCGAGCAGCGGGAGATCCGCGAGGCCCTGACCGGGGTCGCGGGCCCGGTGAGCGTGGAGCGCGACGACCTGGTCGGGCCCAGCCTGGGCGGCGAACTGCGCACCCACGCGCTGCTCGCGCTCGGCCTGGCGGTCGCGGCCCAGCTCCTCTATCTGACCGTGCGCTTCCGCTGGACGTACGCGACGGCGGCGGTGGCCGCGATGGTCCAGGACGTGCTGCTGGTGGCCGGTCTGTTCGCCTGGCTGGGCAAGCCGTTCGACAGCGTCTTCCTGGCCGCGCTGCTGACCGTGGTGGGGTATTCGGTCAACGACTCGGTGGTCGTCCTGGACCGGCTGCGGGAGCTGCGCCGACGCGGTGGGGGCGTCGCGACGGCGGACCTCGCCGACCGGGCCGTGGCCCAGACCCTGCCGCGCACCGTCAACACCGGCATGGGCGCGCTCTTCGTCCTGGTGGCGCTGGCGGTCCTGGGCGGTGACTCGCTGACGGACTTCTCCGTCGCGCTGCTCGCGGGCGTCGTCCTCGGCATGGCGTCCACGGTCCTGACCGCGATGCCGCTGGCCGTCGCCCTGGAGGCGCGGCATCCGGAGCCGGCCCGCGTACCGCGCCGGCCCGCGGGCGCCGTGGTCTGACCCCGTCCGCGGCGGCCCGCTCCCGCACCGGGGGCGGGCCGCCGCACCGGGGTCAGGGGTGGTCGCGGCGGCCGGTCGCCGCGTGTGTCTCGGTCGTGGACCCGTCGCGGCCCTCCGCGCGGACGCCTTCCCGGCGGGCTCCGCCGAGCTCGGCCTCGACGAGGTCGGCGGCGCGCGCGGTCCCGCCCTCGCGCGCCATGGAGTCCCTGATCCCGGCCGCGCGGCGCGCCACTTCGGGATCGTCGACGAGGGCGAGGACGGCCTCGCGCAGCCGGGCCGGGGTGACCTCCTCCATGGGCAGGTGACGCGCGACGCCGAGGGACTCCAGCACGGCGGCGTTCCCGAACTGGTCGACGGCCTGGGGGACGGCGACCATCGGGGTCGCGGTGGCGAGGCCCTCCCGGCTGCCGCCCGCTCCGGCGTGCGTGACGAAGGCGTCGACCTCCTGGAGGACGGCCTCCTGGGGCACCCAGGAGTGCGCCTCGACGTTGGCCGGAAGGTCCCCCAGTTCGGCCGGGTCGACGAACGCGCCGATCTGCAGGACGACATGCCAGCCGGGCAGGTCGCCGAACGCGGTGACGCAGTCCCGGTAGAAGCCGGGCTGCTTGGTGAAGGCGGACCCCAGGGAGACCAGGAGCACCTTCTCCGCGCCCGCGGGGCGCCGCCACGCGGCCCGGACGGAGGGCGCGCCCTGGCACGCGCCGACGAAGGTGTAGACGGACTCGTCGACCCGGTCGGCGTGCGGCTGGAGCACCCGGGGGATGAGGACGAGCGCGCGCCGCGGGCGGGCGACGAACCGGTCGGGGTGGGTGTCGACGCCGTGCGCGGCGAGCCAGGACGCGAACCGCGCGTAGTACGCCTTGCCGCGGGGGGACGCCTTGAGCTCGGCGAACGCGGGTTCGGCGACCTCCTCCTCGTACCCCTCCCAGGGCACCATGTTCGGCCAGAGGGAGAGGGCCGGCACGCCCCAGCCGTGGGCGAGGACCGGGGCCGGGTAGGCCGTGATGTCGTGCAGGACGAGGTCGGGCCGGTCGGCGTCGAAGGCGTCGGCCAGCTGGGGGAGGGCCTGTCGGGCGTCGGCCAGGAACGGTTCGAGGTGGTCGATGAGTTCCGTGCCCCAGGCGTCGGGGTCGTCGTCGGTCGGCAGCGTCGAGGTGTAGACGACGGGGGTGGCTCCGGTGGCGGCGACCTTCTCCGCGAAGGAGGCGGGAACGGCGTAGCTGACGCGGTGGCCGCGGTCGACGAGTTCGCGGATCACCTCCAGGCTGGGGTTCACGTGGCCGTGGGCGGCGATGGAGAACATGGCGATGTGCGCGGGGGGGACGGTGGTCATGTCCGCCACCATAAACGAGACGAACCGTATCGTCTAGCGGGCGAAGAGGGCGGGTACGCCGCAGGGCGTGTCCGAAGGCACTCGTCGGACACGCCCTGCGGGAAAGGGGGTTCAGCAGGCGCCGAGGTCCTGCCAGACGCCCCACTGGCCGGTGGTGCCGGGCTCCTCGCCCGTCGTCCACCACTTGGCCTTCCAGGTGTGGCCCTTGTGCGAGACCTGCTGGCCGCCGGTGTAGACCGAGGAGGTGACCCAGGGGGAGGCCGTGCACTGGCTGACGCCGCCCGTGACGGTCAGGGTGAGCACGGCCGCGTGGGCCGCCGACGGGCCGGTGCCGTTGACCACGATCTGGTAGGTGCCCGAGACCGTGGCCGCCGTGGTGGTGACGGTCAGGGTGGAGGAGCCCCCGGCCGTGACCGAGGCGGGGCTCAGGGAGGCGGTCACGCCGGCGGGGACGCCGCTGACGGTGAGGCCGACCGACTGCGCGGCGCCGGCGGTCACCGCGGTGTGCACCGCGGCGGAGGCGGACGAGCCCGCGGCGACCGTGACGGCGGCCGGGGAGGCGGTCACCGAGAAGTCGTCGGCCGGGGCGGTCGTGCCGCTGGTGAAGGGGGCGAAGACGCGGGAGAAGTCCCAGGTGTTCTGCTGGATGCCGGAGCAGTGGTCGGCGGCGGCCCCGCCGGGGCAGGCCCCGTTGTCCCGCTGGAGCGCCCAGAACGAGAGGGTGTTGATGCCCTTGGAGACCGCCCAGTCGTACACCGTGCGGGCGTTGGCGAGGGTGAACGTCTCGGCCGGCCCGAAGTCGTCGACGCCGATCATCTCGGTGATGCCGACCATGCCCCAGAGCTGCGCGGGCGTCTTGGCCGGGTAGAGCTTGGCGAGCTGGTCGTACAGGCCCTGGGCCGCGGTCTTGGTGTCGGCGGCCATGTCGTGCACGGCGTTGTCGTAGTAGTCGAAGGTCATCATGTTGACCACGTCGACCTTCGCGCCGTTGGTGACGGCGTTCTTGAGCACGGCGAGACCGCTCGCGGCGAGGCCCCGGGTGGTGGTCGGCAGGGTGTAGGAGATCTGGAGCGTGCGCCCGTTGGCCGCGGCCCAGTCCTGGAGCACCTTGATGGCCTTGTTCCGCCGGTCGATGCCCGCGCTGTCGTCCAGCGAGTCGACCTCGATGTCCATGTCGAGCCGGGTGACGTCGTAGGTCGTGACGACCTTCTGGTAGACGGCGGCGATCTGGCTGACGTCGGTGCAGCTGTCGGCGATCTCGGTGCCGGTGGTGTCGGCCGTGTAGCCGCCGAAGGAGGGGATGACGTCCCCGCCGCGGGACTGGATGGTCCTGATGTCGGCGCCGAACGAGGAGGCCGCGACGGGCGTCGAGGTGTCGCCGTTCCAGTACGCGGTGCACGAGCCCTTCGTGGCCGTCTGCAGGAAGGCCATCGTGAGGTGCTTGGCCCCGGACTGGGCGCTCAGCGCGGCCGGGCTCTCCCCGGTCCACGCCTCGAAGTACGGGGCGAAGACGTGCTCGGGGAGCGGGGTCGCCGCCTGTGCGGGGGAGCCTGCGAGGGCGGAGAGGCCCAGGGCGGCCACGGCGGTCACGGCCGCGGTGAGGGCCGAGCGGAGCGAACGTACGCGTCTCATGGGAATCCAATGACGGTGGGGGGTGTGCGTCGAACGGTGCTGCCGCACACGGTGGTCGACACAGGAAACTGCCTCGTCGTCAGGGGCACGTCAATGGCCTGGACCAAAGTTGGACTAGACCAATTCGCGGTTTCGTTGTGTGGTGCATCGAGCGAGTCCGGGCGGGTGCTGGCGCGATGCGCCCGAGGGGCCGGATTGGTCCAGTGAGCCACGCCCGGGGAGAAGTTCCGCGGACGCGGCCGTCGTCACCGGCCGGGCGCGGAGCCGCGCACGACCAGCTCCGTGGGGAGGACGAGCGGCTCGTCCGCCATCGGCTCGCCGCCCAGTCCGGCGAGCAGCAGCCGGGCGGCGGCCCGCCCCATCTCCCGCATCGGCTGGCGGACGGTGGTGAGCGGCGGCTCGGTGTGGCGGGCCATGGGCAGGTCGTCGAAGCCGACGACCGCGACGTCCTCGGGCACCCGCCGGCCCGCGGCACGCAACGCCCGCAGGGCGCCCGCCGCGATGAGGTCGTTGTGCGCGAACACGCAGTCGAAGTACCGCCCCGAGGCCAGTGCCCGCTCGACCGCCGCCCGCCCGGTGGCCTCCGTGAACTCCCCGCCGGCGACGAGGCCGTCGGGCAGGATTCCGAGGAACCCGCTCAGCCGCTCCCGTACGCAGCCGAAGTCGCGGCGGCCGGTGACGACGAGCGGCCGGGAGCGGCCCGACGTCAGCAGGTGGGCGGCCGCGGACGCGCCGCCGGCGTGGTTCGTGGTGGCGACGGAGGGGAAGGCCGGGCGGTGGCCCCGGTCGTCGATCAGGACGACGGGAAGTCCCCGGCGGTGCAGGGCCGTCAGCGTGTCCAGGGTGTTCTCCGGCTCCACGACCAGCAGCCCGTCGAAGGCGCGGGCGGAGACCTGGTCGGTGAAGTGGCGCACCGAGTCGGCGCCCCGGTGGCAGGTGTGGAGCATCAGCCCGTACCCGGCGGCCTCGACCGTGTCGGCGACGCCCTGGAGGACCTCGCCCATCCACGGCCAGGTCAGCGAGGGCGTCAGCATGCCCACCGTACGGCTGGCGCCGCGGGCCAGGCCGACCGCCCCGGAGCTGCGGACGTACCCCAGTGCGTCGATCACCTCACGAACGCGTGCGGCGGTGGTCGCGTCCACCTCCGCCCCGGAGTTCAGGACCCGGGACACGGTGGTCTTGCTGACCCCCGCACGACGTGCGACGTCGACGATCGTGACGCGCATCGGGGCCTCCGTCCGCCGGTCGGCGACATCGCTGTCGGAACCGGTTCCGGCCCCGCACCGCGAGTCAACCGGCGGGCAGCCCATCCGTCAAGACTTCACGACAACCCGACGGAAAACCGAAGTTCCGTCTGTCTCAAGCGAGTTGTGCGTTCAGGATCTGAATGCGCGGAGTCTTGACGGACCCGCCGCCGCGGCAGTTCACTCACGCCTCGGAACACCACTCGGTCCGCGGACCCCCCACCCGACCCCCGCCGAGAAGGGCACCCCCATGCTCCGTTCGACGCACAGGACACGGCACAGGACACCGCACGGCACACCGGGCGCCCCGCCCCGCCCCACGCCCCTCGCGGGCCGCCTGACGCGCGCCCTGCTCGCCGGCGCGCTCGTCACCGCCGGGCTCACCGGCCTCACGGCCGCCCCCGCGCAGGCCGCGGGCGAACCGGTGAACCTCTGGCTCACCACCACCGACGACGCCGGCGGCCGCCACGTGACCCGCGGTCTCCAGCAGCAGGCCCCGCTGGCCTTCCAGGCCGGCAACGGCGGCGCCGGCACGAACATCACCGTCGACGAGAACACCCGCTACCAGACCTTCACCGGCGGCGGCGCCTCGTTCACCGACACCGCCGCCTGGCTCATGAAGGGCTCCGGCGCCCTCAGCCAGGCGACCCGGGACGCGACGATGCGGAAGCTCTTCTCCCCGACCGAGGGCATCGGGCTCTCCTTCGTGCGCAACCCGATGGGCGGCTCGGACCTCGCCCGGTTCGGCTACACCTACGACGACCTCCCGGCCGGGCAGACCGACCCCGCCCTCACCCGGTTCTCCCTCGCCCACGACCTCCAGGACGTGCTGCCGCTGACCCGGCAGGCCCGCCAGCTCAACCCCCAGCTCACCCTCGTCGCCTCGCCCTGGACCGCGCCCGCCTGGATGAAGGACGGCGGTCAGCTCAACGGCGGCTGGCTGAAGGCGGAGCACTACGGCACCTACGCCGACTACTTCGTGAAGTACCTCCAGGGCTGGCGCGACCAGGGTGTCCCCGTCGACTACGTCACCGCCCAGAACGAGCCGACCTGCTGTTCCGGCTACCCGTCGATGAGCTGGAACGGCTCGGGGCTGGCGTACTTCACCAAGAGCGAGCTGCTGCCCAAGCTCCGAACCGCGGGGCTGGCCACCAAGGTCCTCGCCCACGACTGGAACTGGGACACCTACGACGCGTACGCCGCGCAGACCGTCGACGACGCCGCCGTGCGCAGCCACCCCAACTTCGGCGGCGTCGCCTGGCACGGATACGGCGGGGACGTCGCCAAGCAGACCGAGATCCACCAGCGCTACCCGCAGCTCGACGCCTTCCAGACCGAGCACTCCGGCGGCACCTGGATCGCGAACCAGCAGCGCGAGGACATGACGAACATCATCGACTACACCCGCAACTGGGCGAAGTCGGTGACCAAGTGGTCCCTCGCCGTCGACCAGAACCGCGGCCCGCACAACGGCGGCTGCGGAACCTGCGACGGCCTGATCACCGTCCACAACGGCGACGCCCGCCACGGCCAGGTGGACTACACCGTCGAGTACTACACCATGGGCCACCTCACCAAGTTCGTGAGGCCGGGCGCCCAGCGGATCGCGTCCACCTCCGGCGCCGTGCCGAACGTGGCCTGGCGCAACCCCGACGGCTCCAAGGCCCTGCTCGCGTACAACGACGGCGCCGGCGCGCAGAGCGTCACCGTCAACTGGGGCGGGCAGCGCTTCACCTACTCCCTGCCCGGCAAGACCTCGGCGACCTTCACCTGGGCGGGTACCCCCTCCGAGGGCCAGGACCGGACCGGGGTCCTGCGCGGGCTCGACGGCAAGTGCCTGGACGTGGCCGGGGGCGCGAGCGCGGACGGCACCCCCGTCCAGCTGTGGGACTGCAACGGCAGCGCCGCGCAGAACTGGACGCTGCGCGCCGACGGTTCCGTGCAGGCGCTCGGGAAGTGCCTGGACGTCAGCGGCGGCTCGACGGCCGACGGTGCCAAGGTCCAGCTCTACACCTGCAACGGCTCCGGCGCGCAGCGCTGGCGCCACGAGCAGACCTCGTCCGACCTGGTGGCCGTCGCGGCGGACAAGTGCCTCGACGCCACCGGCAACGCCTCCGCCAACGGGACCCGGGCGCAGATCTGGACCTGCACGGGAGCGGCCAACCAGAAGTGGCGGCTCGGCTGAACGGCGCCCCGGCGCGCGGGGGAGACCCGCGCGCCGGGGACGGCCGGACGTCACCTCGCGTACACGGGGAAAGCCCCCGATCTTGAGATGCGCATGCCAATATGACCCCGCCCGCACCATGCCGCCCGACGCAAGGGGACAGAGTGAAGACAACGGCGTACGTCACCCGGGGCGCCCTCGCCCTCTCCGGCGCCCTCGCCCTGCTCATCGCCCTCCCGGCCAGCGCCCTCGCCGCCCCGCCCACCGCGCTGCCCGCCAACGCCGACGGCCTGGAACAGACGTTCCAGCCCGCCTTCGACTACGACACGGACGGCTGCTACCCCACCGCGGCGATCGGCCCCGACGGCACCCTCAACGGCGGCCTCAAGCCCTCGGGCGCCCTCAACGGCCAGTGCCGCGACGCGGGGGACCTCGCCGACACCAACGGCTACGCGCGCGCGAAGTGCAACAACGGCTGGTGCGCCATCATCTACGGCCTCTACTTCGAGAAGGACCAGGCCGTCGCCGGCAGCGGCCTCGGCGGCCACCGCCACGACTGGGAACACGTCGTCGTGTGGGTCCAGAACGACCAGGCCCAGTACGTCTCCACCTCGGCCCACGGCGACTTCGTGACCAACGGCCGCGACCGCATCCGCTGGGACGGCACCCACCCCAAGGTCGTCTACCACAAGGACGGCATCGGCACCCACTGCTTCCGCCCCGCCAACACCAACGACGAACCGCCGGAGAACCACCGGCACACCTGGCAGTACCCCAGCCTCGTCGGCTGGAACGGCTATCCTCCCGGCCTGCGCGACAAGCTCAGCCAGGCCGACTTCGGCAGCGCCCACTTCGGCCTCAAGGACGGCAGCTTCGCCGCCCACCTCGCCAAGGCCAAGCCGGCCGGGATCCCCTTCGACCCGTACGCCTGAGCGAAAGCCCGATCCGTGCGACGACACGTGATCACGAAGGGATGAATGTACGGCGATGGCGCCCCGCCGGTCACCGCGGGGCGCCACGCTGCTGCCGTGCGCAGAGAAGGCAACAAGGTGGTTCCCGGGCAGCGGAACACCGCACACGGGACCGGCACGGCCAGGTCCGTCACACCCCCCGCACCCGCCGGACGTCCCCCGTACCGGACCGACTCCGCCGAGGCTCGCCTCCGCTACTGGTTCGACACCGTCCTCACCCGCGGGACGCCCGCGCTCGTCGGCTGGCTCGCCCTCGCCTGCCTGCTGCTCGTCGTCCCCGTCAGCGCCCTGCTGGTGTGGACCGACGACCGCGCCCCCGCCACACTCGGCTCCCGCGTCGCCGCGGTCTGGCGCAACACCGGACAGACCCTGCGCCTGGGCGGCGAGGTCGGACCGCCGCTGCGCGTCGCCCTCTCCGTCCTCCTCGCCCTCATCGCCCTGCTCTACGTCTCCACCCTGGTCAGCCTCATCACCACCGGCATCACCGACAAGCTCATCGCCCTCAACCGGGGGCACTCCACGGTCCTGGAACGCGGCCACACCGTCGTCCTCGGCTGGTCCGAACAGATCCCCACCGTCGTCTCCGAACTCGTCACCGCCCGGCTCGGCCTCGCCCGGCGCGGCGCCGGCGTCGTCACCGTGCTCGCCGACCGGGTCAAGACCGCCATGGAGGAGGAGCTCCGCTCGGCCGTCGGCACCCCGCACCGCACCCGGGTCATCTGCCGCACCGGCCGCCCCGCCGACCCCGTCGCCCTCGCCCGGGTGAGCCCGGCGACCGCGGAGGCCGTGCTCGTCCTGCCCCGCGACAGCCCCCGCGACGACGCCGAGACCGTGAAGGCCCTGCTCTCCCTCGCCGCCGCCGCCGGCGAGGACCACCCGGTCCGCGTCATCGCCGCCGTGCGCGGCGACCACCACCTGACCGCCGCCCGCCTCGCCGGCGGCCCCCGCGCCACCGTCCTGCACACCGACGACATCGCCGCCCGCCTCCTCGTCGCGTACGCCCGCACACCCGGCCTCTCCCTCGTCCACCAGGAGCTCCTCGACTTCGCCGGCCACGAGTTCCACACCCTGCCCGCTGCGGGACCCGCCGGTCTGACGTTCCGTCGGGCCGCCGCCCGCTGCCCGGAATCCTGCGCCGTCGGTCTGGCCCGCGCCGACGGCACCGTCCTTCTCAACCCCACCGCCGACACCCCGCTCGCCGCCGACGACCGCCTGATCGTGGTCGCCGAGGACGCCGCCACGCCCTACCCCGTCGACCCACCCGTGCCCTACGACCCCACGGGCCTCGCCGACCCCCCACCCCCCGCCGCCGCCGCGCCCGAGCGGTACCTGCTCCTCGGCTGGAACCGAAGGGCCCCGCGCATCGCCGACCAGCTGGCCCGGCGCACACCCCCCGGCTCCGTCCTCGACGTCGTCACCGAACCCACCGCGGCGACCCTCTCCGCCGTCCGCACCGCCGCCAGGACCGTGGGCCCCGGTCTCGCCCTCCACCACCACCCCGGCGACCCCACCCGGCCGGAGACCACGGCCGCACGGGAACTCGCCGGCTACACGGCCGTCCTCGTGCTCGGCCCCGACGGACACCGCGGCCACCAGGACCCCGACGACCGCACCCTCGTCACCCTCCTCCACCTGCGGGAACGGCAGCGCCACGGCACACACCCCGTCCCCGTCGTCGCCGAACTGACCGACGACCGCAACCACCTCATCGCCCCGCGGGCCGCCGCCGACTTCGTGGTCAGCGGCAGGACCATCGGACTCCTGATGACCCAGATCTCCCAGAACCCCCACCTGGCCGCCGTGTTCGAGGAACTCTTCGCCGCCGAAGGCAACTCCGTCCACCTCCGCCCGGCCGCCCACTACGTCGTCACCGGCCGCCCGGCCTCCTTCGCCACCGTCGTCGAGTCCGCCGCCCGCCAGGGCGCCCGCGCCATCGGCTACCGCTCCCACCGGCACGCCGCGACCGCCCCGCACCACGGCGTACGCCTCAATCCGCCCAAGGCCCACGTCCGCCCCTGGCACCCCGACGACCAGGTCGTGGTCATCGCCCCCGGCGACTGACCGGGCCCCCGGCCGCACCGAAACCGCGTGCCGCGCCCAAGCCGCCGCGGTTAGCCTTCCGCCCGTGCCCCACCTCCACCGACGCGACCGCAGACCCTCCCGCCGGCCCGCGGGCGCCCCACGGCCGGCCCCCGCCGTCCGCGTCGCCGGGGCCGACCTCGTCCTCATCGGCTACTTCTCCGCCCGGCAGAAGGACTTCGCGACGCTCATGGACGAGGCCGCCACGGAACTCGCCGCGCACGGCGCCCGCGTCGTCGCACAGGTCGTCCAGCGACGCGGCGTCTCGCGCGGCGGAGCCCGCGCGATGTCCCGGCCCCTCTCCCGCGGCACCGTCCTGAGCCAGGGCAGGATCCGCGAGGCCGCCGCCGTCTGCACCCGCACCGAAGCCCACGTGGCGGTCTTCCTGTGGCCCCTGACGCAACGCCAGCGCCACACCCTCACCGCACTCCTCGGCCGACCGGCCATCAGCCTCGCCGAAGCCCTCGCCTCGCCCTGACCCGCTCGACGCGCCGCCCCCGCCGTGGCGGACGGAATCGATCCGCCACGCCCTAGGAGGCGTCCGGCCTGCGGGCCTCTATCAGCGTCCGCGCGGAGTGGGCCACGAACGGTCCCTCCGCCCGGATGCGCGCGTCCAGCTCCCGGAGCCGGGGCAGATGGGCCTCCACCGAGAACCCCGGCACGATCCAGATGACCTTGCGGAGGAACCAGACCACCGCGCCCACGTCGCGGAACTCCATGCGCAGCCGCTCGGAGCGCAGGTCGACGACTTCCAGGCCGGCCGCGCGCGCCGCCGCGCTCTCGTCGTCCGGATGCCGGTGCCGGGCCGCCTCCGGCTGCGGGCCGAGGAAGTACTCGACGAGCTCCCACACGCTCGCCGGGCCGACGTGCTGCGCCAGATAGGTGCCGCCCGGCCGCAGGACCCGGACGATCTCCTCCCACCACACCGTCGCGGGGTGACGGCTGGTGACGAGGTCGAACGCCCCGTCGGCGAACGGCAGCGGAGGCTCGTCGGGATCCGCCACGACGACCGCGCCCCGCGGATGGAGCAGCGCGGTCGCCCGCGCGATGTTCGGCGGCCACGACTCGGTCGCCACCATCGTCCGCGGCAGCGCCGGCACACCGGCGAGCACCTCACCGCCGCCCGTCTGGACGTCGAGGGCGGCCGACGCGCCGGCGAGACGATCGCCGAGCATCCGGTGGTACCCCCAGGAGGGCCGCTGCTCCGTCGCCCGGCCGTCGAGCCAGGCGAAGTCCCAGCCGTCGACGGACGCCCCGGACGCCTCCGCCACCAGTTCTTCGAAGGTGGGTGTCATCCCCCCATCATCCGTCCCGCCCCGGACGCCTCCCGCGGCGACCTGCCGACCCGGCGCGGCGTGGCGGACGGCCCCGTCAGCGGCCCCCGGGCGCCGTCGCGGAGGACGGCTCCCGCCGCTCCGCGTCCCAGCCGTCCACCACACCGGGAAGCTCGACGCGGGAGCGGATGCCCAACCGGGCGAACACGCCCCGCAGATGGTGGTCGACGGTACGGGGACTGAGGCAGAGGCGGTCGGCGACCTCCTGGTTGGTGGCCCCGCGCGCGACCAGGCGGGCGATCCGCTGCTGCTGCGGGGTCAGCTCGCGCAGCGCCGCCGGATCGGCCGCACCGCCCGACGCGCCGCCCGTGGCGCGGAGTTCGGAGCGGGCGTGCTCGGCCCAGCCGCCGGCCGCCGCCCGCTCGAACGTCACCAGGGCGTCCCGCAGCGGCCCGCGCGCGTCCCCCGGCCGCCGGCGCCGCCTCAGCCACGTGCCGTACGCGAGCAGCGTACGGGCCCGCTCGAAGTCGTTGCCGCAGCTCTCGTGCCGGCGCACCGCCTCCCCGAACCAGTACGCCGGGCCCTCCCCCTCCGCGAGCAGCGCCCGGCAGCGCGCCAGCTGGGCCCGCGCGGGACCGTCGACGCCCAGGGCGGCCCAGGCCGCGTACTCCTCTGCGGCCACCCGGGCCTCCGCCTGCCGGCCCGCCGCCACGGCCGCCTCCACGAAGCACGGCACGGCCAGCATCCGGAGCGCGAAGTGCCCGCCCCGCGGCCCGGGCCGCACCAACGGAACCAGCCGCGCCGCCGCCTGGTCCGCGAGCCCGCGGGCCAGCTCGTCCCGGGCCAGCGCCCACTCGGCCAGCGTCGCCGCCTGCACGAGCCCGTGCGGCCCCGCCGTCGCCAGCGCCCGCGCGGCATGCTCCGCCACCGCCGCCCCGTCGCCCTCCACCGACGCCACCAGCGCGAGCACCGCGTGCTGGTGCGCTGCCACGTTGTGCTGCCCCGTCGCCTCCGCCGTCCGCAGCCCCTCCCGGGCGGTGCGCGCCGCCCGGCTGTACCGCCCGGCCCGCAGCTCGGCGTACGCCAGCTGTTCCAGCGCGTGCGGCAGCAGGGCCGTACGCTGCTCCGCCCGAGCCCGCGCGAGCGCCCGGGCGTGCACCCGTGCCGCCGCGCCCGTGTCACCGAGGACCAGCGCGGCCGCCCCGGCCCGCAGCAGCAGCCGCGGATCGTCCGCCCCGCCGTCCTGCGCGACCACCCGCGCCAGCGCCGCCCGTGCCTCGTCCAGCCGTACGGTCAGCGCGGCGCTCAGCCCCACGGCGAAGTCCCGCTCCGTGCCGCCGACCTCGCCGCCCCCGCCGAGCGCCGCCAGGCACGCCTCCACGTCGCCGGCCGCCCATGCCGCCTCCATCGCCAGGAACCGCGCGTCGGACGCCTCCACCGGCGCCCGCCCCCGCAGCAGCTCCGCCGCCTGGAGCAACGCCTCGTAGGCGTCCATGACCGGCCCCCCGGCCAGCGCCGCCAGCCCCCGGACCAGCTGCTCCCTCCCCCGGGCGACCGGTGACAGGGCCCGCGCCGCCGCCGAGGGCCCCAGCCGGTCCGCCCGATGCCCCTCGCTCCGCGCCAGCCTCGCCCGCGCGGCCGACGGGGGCTCCTCGGCCGCCACCGGCGGGGCCGCGGGCTCGGCGGGGGGCGCCGGGACGACCGGGACCGCCGCCGCCTCGCCGGGCGGCCCTGCGACGCCGCCGCATGGCGTGCCGGTGCCCGGACCGTCCACCGTGGGGCCGCCCGCCGCGGGGCCTTCCACAGCGGCGCCGCCCACCAAGGGGCCCTCCCCGGTCCCTCCGTTCGCCCCCACGCCGTCCACCCCGGGACGGCTCGCCGCACGGGTGCGGGTCGCCGGGATGAGGTCCGTGGCCCGCGCCGCCGAGCCGGCCGCGGACGGACGGGCCGAGGCGAGGGCGGCCCGCCCGAGGAAGGGGTCCTCGAAGCCGAGCACGCCGTCCCTGCGGGTCAGCAGCCCGTCCGCGACCAGCCCCTCCAGCGGCTCGGCACGCGGGCGCCCCCGCGCCCCGGTACCGGCGGCGGCGACGTCCACCCCGTACGCCGTCGCGCTCGCCCCCGGGGCGCCGGTGCGGCCCGCCAGCGTCACCACGGCGACCCGGGCGAGCAGCCGCCGGGACGCGGCGGGCAGCCGGCCGAGGAGCCCTCCGTACACCTCGCCGAGGACCCGGTCGTCGACCAGCGGCCGGGGCAGGGCGGCGGTGCCGAGCAGCTGGGCGGAGGTCAGCGGCCGTACGGCGGAGGCCAGGATGCCGGGGTGTCCGGCCGTCTCGTCGAGCAGCCGCTGCTCGACCTCGGCGGCCGGCGTGAGGCCCGGACACAGGTCGTGGAGGAGAGCGCGGGCACCGACGGCGGTCAGGGGACCGAGCCGTACCGCCTCCGCGCCCGGTACGTCGGGGAACCGGTGGTGCCGCGCGGCGGAGACGAGCCAGCCCACGCGCCCCGGCGCGCCGTGCGCCCTCCCGTCGGTCCGTTGCCAGGCCGCGGCGAGGGCGGCCCGCGAGTGGGCGTCCCACAGGTGGAGGTCGTCCACACAGACGAGCACCGACGGCGCCTCGACGGTGAGCAGGGCCACGGCCCGGCCGAGTCCACCCTCGTCGCGGGCGGTCCGCAGGGCCCGGCGGCCGGCGGACGGGGTCGGGGCGAGCGCCGCGAACAGCGCGCGGGCGGCGCTCCACGGCCCGCGGTGACCGGGGGCGGCGACGCGGTACGGGGTGCCGGGGAAGTCGTGCGCCGCGCGGGCGAGGAGCGCGGAACGGCCCTCGCCGGGGCCGCCGGTGACGAAGAGGACGCCTCCGGTTCCCGCGGCGGCGCGGGCCGACAGGCGCGCCACGGCGGCCAGTTCGGCACCTCGGTCGTACAACGGGGGGCCAGGGGAGGCGGTGTGCGTCGCTCCGCTCACGACGGTCACGTTACCGACCCGTACGGCACGGCGGTAGGTTCCCGGGGCTGGGCAGTGGCCCAGACCCGGGAACCGGGCTCTGTGACGCCGCACAGAGCGTCAGGAACCGAGCGGGCAGGTGCCGCGGTACTCGTCGATCGTCAGGCTCGGCCGCGGGAGCGGGCACAGGAACTGCTCGTAGCGGGTGTCGTCGTCGAGGAAGCGCTTGAGCCAGGAGATGCTGTACTTCGCGATCGTCGTGTTCGACGAGTTCGGCGTGAAGTGCGTGGCGCCGTTGAGCTCCAGGTACGCCTTGTCCAGCGAGGCGGGCAGGCTCTCGTAGAACGGCTCCGAGTGCGTGGCGACGGGGGCGACCGTGTCACCGTCCGCGCCGATGACCAGCGTCGGCGTGGTGATCTCGGGCCACGTCTTGTCCGTGTTCCAGGCGGTCAGCGGGACGGCTGCCTTGAGCGACGGCCGGCTCTTTGCGGCCTCCAGGGTGCCGCCGCCGCCCATCGAGTGGCCCATCACGCCGAGCCGGCTCGCGTCGACGCGCCCGCGCACCGTGCTGCGCTGGGTCAGGTAGTCGAGCGCCGCGAGGAGCTGCCGTCCACGGCTGTCGGGCTGGTCCAGCGTGGTGAGGGTGTCGATGGTGAAGACCACGAAGCCCTGCGAGGCCAGCCGCGGCCCGAGCCACGCGATCGACGACTGGTACGCGGTGAACCCCGGCGAGATCACGACCGCGCCGAAGGTCCCGTCGCTCGTGGACGTCGGGTAGTAGATCGTCCCGCCCCCGAAGCCCGTGACCGCGAGCGAGGACACGGACGTCTCCGCCACGGAGTACGAGCCGCGCAGCGCCTCGATGCTCGACTGGGTGGGCGCGGGACCGCGCTCGTACGGATTGGCCGCCGCGGCGGCGGTGCCCGCGGCCTGGGCACCGGGGGCGAGCAGCAGAGTGGTCAGACAGGCGGCGGCCATGGCCGCGCCGAGGTGTCGTGTCACGACGGAGTCGTCCTCTCGTGTCGTGGGGTGGCCCCCGCCCGGGACGTCCGGGCCGCGGCCACGCCGTGATCTGGCCCGGCCACTGTCGACGCGGCTCGCCCCACGGGCATCGGCAGAATCACCGGTCTTCGCGGTCCTCGCGGTCTGTGCCGTCTGCTCCCGTCCTCGACGGACGGACACATCGAACGGGCCCTGGCCGCCGTCCTCGTGAACGACCGGACCTCTCGAAATGTGATCATGAAGCGCGCGCGTCCGCTCGCCGCACCGCGTTCCGTGTCACCCACGACCCGCTCACGCTCTGGAGATCCCGATGGCATCAGATCTGCGCGTCCTCGTCCACGGCGGCGGCATAGGCGGGCTCGCACTCGCCACCGCCCTCGCCCGCCGCGGCCACACCGTGGAGGTCGCCGAACTCCGAGACGGCCCGGCGTCCCTGGGCGTCGGCATCATCCAGCCGTCGAACGCCCTTCACGTGATGCGCGAACTCGGCGTGCTCGACGCATGCCTCGCGGCCGGTTTCGCCTGGGAGTTCCTGACCATCGCAGACCCGGCGGGCACGCCCCTCGCACGGATACCCCAGCCCCGCATGGACGGGGCGCCCGCCGCCAACGGCATCCCGCGACCGGCCCTCGCCGCCATCCTCCACGGCGCCGCCGTCGCGGCCGGTGCGACCGTCCGCCACGGCCGCACCCTCACCGCCCTCGACGACGACGGCGCGGGGGTCACCGCGACCCTCTCGGACGGGTCGACCGCCCGCTGGGACCTCGTCGTCGGGTTCGACGGCATCGGCTCCCCGCTCCGCACCCGCCTCTACGGCGACCGGTACACCCCGACGTACACCGGCTTCGCCAACTGGCGGGTCACCGTCCCACGCCGCCCCGACCTCGACGGCGTCCTCATGGCCACCGCCGGCCAGAAGGCCAAGGCCCTCCTCACCCCGATCACCGACGAACTCGCCTACCTGGGAGCGGTGTTCGCCGAGCGCGAGGACTTCCGCCCCGACCCGGACCACGCCCACGAACAGCTCGCCGAGCGCCTCTCCGCCTTCTCCGGCCCCGTCGCCGAGGCGCTCGCCACCGTCACCGACCCCTCGGCCGTCGTCCACTCCCGCATCTCCCAGGTCACCGTCGACGCCCCCTGGCACGTCGGCCGCGTCGCGCTCGCCGGCGACGCCACCCACGCCTCCACCCCCCACCTCGCCCAAGGCGCCGCCATGGCCCTCGAAGACGCCCTCGTCCTCGCCGCCTCCCTCGACAGCGCCCCCTCCGTCCCCGACGCCCTCCGCACCTGGGAGTCCCGCCGACGCCCCCGCGCCCTCTGGGTCCAGTCCCTCTCCCACGCCGTCCTCAAGCAGGAGACCGGCACCCCCACCACCCCCGAGGACGACGCCCTCCTGGCCGTCGGCGTCCCCGGCGCCGCCCAGGTCCTGGCCGAGCCCTACTAGTCGCCACCCGTCGGCCCCGTGCCGGGCCCTGTCGGGAGCTCCCACGGCCCGGCACGGCCCGCTCAGTCGCGGCTCGCGGGGCGGAGACGGACCAGATCCGAACCGTCGCAGTAGGTGAGGAAGCCGCCGTGCTCGCTCTGCAGGAAGGCCCGGCAGTCCGAGGGGTGCTCCCAGAGGACGCGGTCCTCGTAGCCGAACAGGACCAGGCGCCGCCCGTCCTGCCACAGGTACCGGGTGAGGGGGCGGGCCGCGGTGCTCAGACCTGGAGGGCGGATCGGTCCGTCGAAGGCGAAGAGAGGCCGGTCCGGCCGGGCCGGGCTGCGGACGATCTCCTTCCGGAGCGCGTCGGTGACCAGGTACTCGCCCGGGGCGAGGCGCTCGGTATGCCCTGCCGTGCCGAAGTAGGAGTCGACGACGAGGGCCCCGTCGGCGGCCGGCAGGGTCATCCGGTAGCCGACCACCAGCGGGATCGTCCGGTCCCAGCGGCATCCCGTGCCGGGGTCCCGAGGGGCTTGGGGCTGGTCCCAGACCAGCGTGTGCTGCCAGGTGTGGTCCTCTTCGCCCGTGCTTCCCGGCCTCGGAAGGGCGATCACGGTCGCGAGGCAGGTGCCCCGGGCCGGAGCGGTGGCGAGGGTGATCCGGCCGTAGTGGTCGGCGATCCGGTCGACCCTGCCAGGGGGGAGGCGCACCCCCTTCAGCCAGGAGATCCGGCCGTCCGCGGGATCGAGGGCCGCGATCCGGTCGGCGGTGACGAGGTAGGGGTGGCACCTCCTCACCTCCCGGCGCTCCACGGCGACGAACGCGTCCGCCTGACAGCTGTCCAGGACCCGCACGGCCCCGCGCTCCGTACGCGCCCACACACGCCTGCCCGACACGGGATCCCAGCCGCTCACACGGCAGGAGCCCCCACCGCACGCCGACACCACCACTGGGCCGGCCCCGCTCACGGACGGGATCACCTGACTCCCCGGTGTCACCGCGCGGCGCCAGCTCAGCCGCCCCGTCGCAAGGTCGACCCCCGCCATGGCGCTCGGACCGGCGAGCCCGTCCCGCCCTCCGACCAGCAGGGCCACGGACCCCAGGGAGACCGCCGAGTGCGCCGCGCCAGGGCGTGGTGACGTCAACGCGAACTCGGCCGGCAGGGTGAGCGTCCAGCCTGCCCGCTCGGGAATCGCCGGCCGTCCGAGCGCGCGGCCCTGGCCCAACAGGTCCTCTTGCGGGCTGTTCAGCGCCCATGTGCCGGCAGGCCCCGGCCGCACCGGCAACGGCACCCGCACGGCCTCCTCCGGAACGGAGGACCCGTCACCGAACATCGGCCCCTGCGGGGCGAAGCAACCGGCGACCATCAGCGCCACCAGTGCCATCCAGCATCCACGCCACCGCCACCGCCACCGCCGATGTCGCATCGAGCCTCCCCCAAAGCCGTCGCGTTGCAGCTCTCTTGAGCCCTGCCCTTCCGCACCCTGTCGACGGTAAGCCGTTCGCGGGGTGGTGCGCCTTCCCGTGGCCCCTTCGTGATGGCGTCGTCGTCACCACGCGGCAATGCCACGGCTGAACCGCCCCAAGGTGCCGCTCGCACAGGCCAGATGGCGCCTCCGCGGGCGACGCGCTCCCGCGCGCCCGCGGACCGGCGGCTACCAGGATGCGCGCCCGGGGAGCTCGGTGATCCGTTGGAGGGCCGCCCGCGGGATGCGAAGCCGCTCGCGCGCCCGGTGGACCGCGGCGAGTTGATCGGCGGCGGACGGGCCCCAGTCGAAGAACTCCAGGGCCTGTTCCGGGGTGGCCAGGACGCGGAAAAGGGTACGGCCGGTGACCTGGTCGGCAGGGGGTTCTCCGAGCCCCTTCAGTTCGGCGGCGTAGCGAACGCGCGCGCACCGCCGGGCCGCGCCCTCACCGGAGCCGGGCTCCGGCCCGGAGCCCGCGTTGTCACCGGAGTCCCCCTCGGTGCCGGACAGGTACCCGACGTACGTGAGGGACGCCAGTGCCGCCGCGGCCTCCTCGGCCGCACCACGGAGCAGCGTCGCCACCGGGTCGCCACGATCGCCGGGCTCGGGCGTCCCGCCGGGCAGGCGGGCGGCGCCGGTGTCCGGTTCGAGCAGGACGAGAACGCGTCCGTCGGGTGCGAAGGCCCAGCCCCGGGACTGACGGACGGGCGACGCACCGCTCGGCACCTGGGCGGAGTGGAACGGGTGGTGGTGGCGCGCCCGGGGCGCGCGCAGGACGCCCGCGCGGTCCAGGACGGTGGGGGACAGGGGATGGCCGTCCTCCAGGAGCACCGGACCGGCGGCGTCGATGCGGGCCCGCAGCGCGGCCAGCGCCCGGCGGGCGTCGCGTGGGAAGAGGAGGTCGGGGAGGCGGGCCGGCTCGACGAACTCGACGGAGAGGACCTCGTGTGGGGGGAGCCGGATCGAGGCGATCCGCCGCGCGTCCCACGTGCCGCCGTCGAAGACGTGCAAGATCTCGCCGGGGTAGCGCATCTCCGGCGGCGCGCCGACGGCCCCGGGGGAGACGTGGTCGACGGCGAGCCCGCGATCGACCACGACGGAGACGCCGAGCTCCTCGACCAGTTCACGGGCGGCGGCCCGCGCGGGGGACTCGCCCCGGTCCACCGCCCCGCCCGGCAGGAGACACGTGCCGTCGAGGTAGTCGACGTGCTCGACCAGCACCTCTCCGCGCGCGTTGGTGATCAGTACGGAGGCACCGGCCCACAGCGCGGCGGCGGCGCGCTGGGCTCCGTACTCCTCGTCCGTCGGCTGCGACGGACCGGGCGCGTCGCCAGGCGCGTTCACTCCGCCCTCCCCGGCGCCACCGGGACCGCTCCGTCGGACTCGACGTCCCAGTCCCAGGCCCCGACGTACGCCGCCACACCGGTCCGACGCGCCTCCATGACGGCCACCAGCCGGGTGAAGTCGCGGGCCGGCATCAGCGACTCCCACCCGTCGACGGGGAGGACCCGCACGTCGTCGTGCTCGTCCGGGTCGAGGACCAGCCCCTCGATCTGCCGGGCGGTGAGCACACCTCCGTCGAAGACGAAGCCCGCCGTCGCCAGCGGCCAGTCCTCACCTGGGAGACCGAACACCGCCGCCAGCAGGCGGGGTGGCCCCGGTACCACCAGCCCCGTCTCCTCTCTGGTCTCGCGCACAGCGGTCTCCCAGGGCCGCTCCCCGGCCTCGCTGGTCCCGCCCGGCCACTGCCACGGGTGCTCCGGGCTGTAGACGGCGTGCAGCTGCACGGGCCGTTCGTGTTCGTCCGTGAAGAACACGCTCCCGAACAACGACGCCTTGGGCAGCGTCGCCGCGTACTCCTCCGGTGGCAGCCAGGCCGACGTCATGCGGCTCCCTCCCCGGTCGGGATTCCGCGGGATGCGGCGGCCTGGAAGGCGCTTCGAGGCGCGGGGACCGGCGGGGGGAGGGCCGTGGTGCGGGGGACGAGATTCAACGGGGGGTTCCTCCTGGGTGAGCGTGCGGGTGGCCGGGTGGCCGGGGTGGCCGGGGTGGCCGGGGTGGCTCGGCTGGTCTGGAGGGCCGGGATGGCCGGGATGGTCCTCGTGGCAGGGATGGGTGGGTCGGTCGGGGACGCCCTGCCCGTTCCGGTCCTCGGTCCGGTCGGAGCGGGGCCAGAGCGTTCCGGCGCGCAGGCGTGCCAGGGTGCGGTGACCGCGCTCGACGAGCTCCGGGTCGCCGGTCCGGGTGCCGAAGCCGATGCCCGACACCGCGTCGAGGGCGGCGGAGGCGAGCAGATGCGTGTGTTCGTCGTCGGCGAGGGGGCGGCCGTAGCCGAGGAGAAAGGCGTCGGCGAGATCGTGGCGGCCGTCGAAGCAGTCGAGGACGCGGACGAAGTCCCGTACACAGGGCTGTGGTTCGCTGCGTTCGAAGTCGATCACACGGAGCGTGCCGTCGTCGGCCCGCAGGAGGTTGCGCGGCTGGAGGTCCCCGTGGGTGACCACCCTCGCGAGGGGCGGCACCTTCAGGGCCGCGGCGACGGCCGAGCGGACGCGTTCCTCGTCGCCGGGCGCGAGCAGCGGGCGCGCGGTGTCCAGAAAGCGGTCCATCCGGTCGTACGGCCCCGCCGGCGCTCCCTGGGCCGGGGCCCGATCGGCCGAACCGGCCTCGGCCGGCCCGGAGGCCGCCCGGGGGTCGGGCAGCGGACTCGCGTGGACGCGGGCGACGAGGGCGCCGATCGCGCGGAACAGCGCACGTCCCTCGGCGCCGTCCGGCAGCGCTCCGTGCAGGGACCGGCCTGGTACGGCCGTCAGGACGACCGCGCGGAGCCCGGCTTCGGAGGCCACCAGACGCGGGCCGGCGCCGCCCAGGCCGGGCACCCAGCCGCGGAGGGCGTCCACCTCACGCCGGTGGAACCGGGAGTTCTGGTGCACCTTGACGTACCACTCGCCGCCCGACGCGCCCCGGGCGCGCCAGACGCGGCTGGTCGCCCGCGCCCACGAGGCGTCCTCCCAGACCGCGATGCGGCCGACCGCCCGCTCGGCGAACTCCCACACGGCCGGACCTGGATCCGGACCCGGAACCGCACGTGGACCGTGGCCGTGGCCCCGACCCGGATCCGGGCCGTCCCCCACGCCTGCGCCGGGAACGAGCAGGAGCCGGTCCCACCGCGGATCGTGGGCGACCGGGTCGCCGGGGTCCTGGAAGTGCAGGGCGACCGGTGAGCCTGCCACGTACGCGTCGAGCCCGGCACGGCAGTAGGCGACCATCGGCGCCGGCAGCGCGTCGAAGGGGAACCACCCCATCGCGTCGCACTTGTCGGGTTCCATGATCCGGGCGGTGCCCCGCCAGCGGCGGACCTCGAAGAAGAACCCGACGCGGGGCCGGCCGCTCGGCGGCCGGTGGTGCACCGTGACGGCCGCGCGCACGTCGGCGGGGTCCACGACGAGACCGGTCTCCTCCAGGGTCTCGCGGACGACGCCGGTGATCACGGTCTCCTGCTCCAGGTGGCCCGAGGGCGCGTGCCACAGGCCGGTCGCGTAGACGTCGCCCGCCCGTCGGGACAGCAGGACCTCAGGACCGTCCCTGCCGTCGCGGACCGCGAGGAGGTGGACGTCGACCCGCACCGTGTGGCGCGCCTCGCCGCTCACGTGCCGGCCCCCGCGGCGGGGGCGAGGACGGTGTCCCGACGGTGGTACCGGGCCGGTGGCTCGGCGATGCCTCCGTCGAGCTCGACGGTGACGGGCGTGTACGTGGACATGGACGCCATGTGGCCACCCGTCACCGGCCCCCGGGCCGGGGCGTCGAGCGACTCGCCGTCGCGCGGGAACAGGACCGACTCGTCGCCGTGGATCAGGTCCAGCCGCTCCTCGCGGTCGTCCGGATGGGAGCCGTCGAGCAGCCGCCAGTCGATCGGATCGGCCCCCGGGCCGCTGTCCCGGACGTAGGCGTGCGGCAGCAGCACCTCGCGCCGCACCCGGAGCAGGGCCTCGCGGAGATGCCGGTCCGTCAGCACGCCCGCTGAGGTGAGCCGGTCCACCATGGCGTGGCGATGACGGTCGGTGTCCGCGGGTCGGAGGTCGCGGGGCATCGGCGCCGCGCCCTCGCCTCCGGCCCGGGCCCCGGCTCCGTCCCCGGTCGCGGGCCCCGCTCCGGTGGCCCTCACGACCGAGCCCCGGACGCGGGCCCGAGCCCGTCCCCGGCCGCCGTGCCGGTGGCCCCTCACGACCTGCCTCCCAGCGGCCGGCGCGCCAGGGTGTGCACGAGGTGGGCCAGGTCCCGGTAGGGGCTCTGCCAGGAGGCGGTCCACTCCAGCCGCAGCGCCGCCTCGTACGCGGCCGGGTCCGGGGCCCAGTCGTCGTCGAGGTGGTCGTGGAAGACACGTACCCCCTGCCACGGCAAGGGGGCGAGCCCGTGCTCGACCGCGAGCCCGTCGAGCGCCTCGGCCGTGTCCCCGCGGGTCGGCAGGTCGAGGTTCCCGACGCTGGTGTCGGTGCCGCTCTCGATCAGTGTCCGTGCCGTGTCCGGCTCCCCTCGCAGGGCCTCCCGCACACCGATCGACCGCCGGTTCTTGGCCAGGACGCTCAGCAGACCGCCGGGCGCGACGAAGTGGGCCAGGCGGGCCACCGCCTCCTCCGGTCCGTCGAGGTACATCAGCACCCCGTGACAGCACACCGCGTCGTAGACGTCGCCGTGCCGGGGAAGCGAGTCCACTCCGGCCTTCATCAGCCGCACTCGGCCGGCGGGTTCGGGGCGGGCCGCGAGGCGGCGCGACGCGGCGGCAAGCATCCGGGGGGACGGGTCGACGCCGGTCACGTCGTGCCCGGCCGCCGCCAGACGGAGCGTCATCTCCCCGTCTCCGCAGCCGACGTCCAGGATCCGCGCCGGACCGGCCGACAACTCGGCGACCAGCCGCGCTTCGACCAGGTCATGGCGGAGCCGGCCCCGCGCACCGCCGGAGTGGGCGGCGTACGCGGCACCCACCGTGTCGAAGGCGGTCACCGCCCCCACCCCAGCTCCGAGTAGGCCCGGCCCGCCAGGATCCCCTCGACCGCCACCCGCGTGTACGGCACGATCGGCTCCGGCAGGTCCTTCGTGCTCCACCACTCCCAGGCCACGCACTTCTCGGGCTCCCTCAGCTCCGGCTCGCCCTCCCAGCGACGGGCGCGGAAGAACAACTGCATCCGGGGAGGCCCGTCGAGCCGGCCGCCCGTGTGCACCGTGTGGACCAGCTCCACGTCGGCCGGATCGATCACCAGCCCCGCCTCCTCGTACGCCTCCCTCACCAGGCACGCCGTCGCCGACTCCGCCTCGCAGTGCCCCGCCAACGCGTGCCAGGCCCCTCCCGCGAACTCCACGTCGGGATGCCGCCGCCCCAACAGCACCCTCCCGTCCCGCTCCAGGTACAGATGCACCCCGACGACCTGCAACACGGTCCCGAGCGGCGCGCCCGCGGCGGACCGGCTGCCGGCCTCCCTCCGACCGGTGCCGGTCGGTCCGTGCTCGGCCGGGTCCTCCGGCTCGACCTCGTACCCCAGGGCGGCGAGCAACGTGGTCAGATCGGCGTGTTCGTCCCGCTGCCGGCGCAGGCGGGCGGTGACGAGTTCACGGAGATGCGGTGGGGGGAGCGGCATGTCAGGACCTCCACGGGAAGGGGGATGTCTGCCCGGTTCAACGACGCGGTCACCCATGTCGAACACCTGTGTTTCGGACGGAGTGCGGCCCCCGCGCTCACGCGAAAGTCCGTTCGTGCCCTGTGCAACGACCCGTGCCGCGCGCGGTTGCTGCCACGGGGTCCAGTGGCCGAAACGCCGCGCATCGGTCGTCAGGGGTGCGTCGTGGCGGATCGGGGCGAGGCCCGGAACGCCGAGAACCGCCGACTCCCCGGTGGGAGTGGGCGGTTCTCGGGAGGGTGCGGGCAAGAGCCCGCGAGGTCGGTCTAGTTGCCGGTCGTGCCGTCCAGGAGCTCCCGGAGGATGTCCAGGTGGCCGTTGTGGCGCGCGGTCTCCTCGGTGAGGTGGAGGAGGATCCAGCGGAGGTCGACGTGGAGGCCGTTGCGGATGGGGCGGCTGGCCTTCTGGTCGAGGTCGGTCCGGGAGACCAGCTCGCGGTAGCGGGCGCTCTGTTCGGCGTACTCGTCGAGGAGCTGGGGGAGGGGGAAGTCGACGGCGATGCGCATCTCGCGGTCGGGGTCCTCCTCGGTCCAGGGGCCCTCGTCCTCCTCGCCGAGGAGGACGATCTGGAACCAGTAGTACTCCACCCAGCGGAGGTGGTTGATCAGGCCGCTGAGGGTCATCAGGGGCGAGCCCGGCAGAAGGGCCTTGCGGGCGTTCTCCGGTGAGACGCCCTCGCACTTCGCGCGGGCGGTGCCGCGGGCGTAGTCGAGGAAGGTGGCGAGCTGGGTGCGCTCGTCCCACGCGGACGGTGTGTCGTCGATTCTGGTCATCGGGCGAAGCGTCCCTCATGGCAGCGCGGATGTCGACGCATTTACCGGCGGGTACGGCGGCTCGCCGGTCGGCCGGGCCCGGGGGCGCCCGGTCGGCGGGCGGAACGATCCGGCAGCATGGGCCCCATGGACGTCGAACAGCCCGTGCCCCGTCAGGTGAAGGTCGTCGACTCGCCGACGCTGGCGTGGCTGGAGGAGCGCGCGGCCGGGTTCCTCGTGAACCAGCGGATCGATCCGGCGTGGATCCGGGCGAACGCGGAGCCCGAGGGGAGCCACTACCTGTGGCCGGCGGTGTGGAACAGCACGCCCCACCGCCCCGGGCTGCCGCGCCAGCTGCGCTGCGAGCTGCTGATCACCCTGCGCGGGGGAGAACGGGTGCTGAGCCTGCTCGACCTGCTGCCCGGCGACTTCACGCCGCTGCCGCGGGTGACCTCGCGCGACGAGGGGATACGGGTCAGGGATCTGCTCGACCGGGTCCCGACCGTCCTGGAGTGGGTGCGGCGCGAGGGCGTGGATCCGGGGGAGTTGTGGTGAGGCGGGGGTGGGCCGAGGCGGCGTCGCCGCTCCGGCCGTGTCGGGCGGAGCGGCGATGCCGGGTGTGTCAGGCGGGGTTCTTGGTGTCGGCGACGTAGGTGGAGGCGCCGACGCAGTCACGGATCTCGTGGCGGGGGGCGAGGCCGCCCGTCCAGCGGAGGAATCCGGAGGGGCCGGTGGCGGCGGTCATGTCCATGAAGCGGCAGCCGTCGTAGACGAGCTTGCCGTAGGTGGCGGGAGCGCTGCCGGTGGTGACCTGGTGGGAGCCCATGAGGGCGCAGTCGACGTACCGGACCATGGGGCCGCGGGAGCCGTTGGCGGCGAAGTCGTAGACGTGGGTGACGGCGTCCGGGGCCCACGACTTGAAGCTGTGGGCGGTGTCGTCACAGGACACGAAGGTGATGTTCCCCTTGTACCAGCGGGAGTCGACGACCTTGTGGCCGGTGCCGCGCAGCTCGAAGCGGATGCCCTGGGCGTAGAGCCGCATGGTGGAGTCGGCGCGGGTGGTGGCGTCGGCGGTGAGCTGGAAGAACGTGCCGGTGGAGGCGGTGTCGGTGAGGATGTACGAGCCGCCGGTGAAGTTCATCGAGCCGCCGCGGGTGTTCCTGACGAAGGTGCCGGACTGGTACTCGACCTTGCAGTCGCGGAACCAGTAGTTGAGGAACTGGTCCTGCTGGCTCGCCGCCGGGGTCATGCCGATGACGAGGAAGGCGTCGGCGTACGAGCCGCCGACCTGGCAGTGGTCCCAGCCCATCTCGCTGTTGAGGTTGGAGGTGGTGGCGGGGCCGTCCAGGCCGATGCCGCGCTGCCAGCTGCCGCGCCACTCGACGTCGGTGTACCAGGTGTCCTGGACGCCGTAGGTCGCCGACGAGTAGGCGTAGCAGAAGCTCGACGTCGCGTTTTCGCTGGTGAAGGTGAGGCCGGTGATCCGGATGTTCTTGTAGCGCTGGTAGTTCGTCCACAGCGTCGTGTCGTCGGCGGTCGGCGCGTACACGATCCGCGAGAGGCGCTTGCCGTACCCGGTGATCGACAGGCCGTCGACGATGCCGCCGTGTCCCTCGCCGTCGACGTTCGGCAGCAGCGAGTCGGGCTGCGTGAGGAGGTATGTGCCCGGCGAGATGACCAGGACCTTCTTCGGCACGGCACCCGAGATCGGGTCGGGCTGGAAGGAGGCGAGCACCTCCGCCGCGGCCGCGCGGAAGGCGGCGTCGCTGGCCGTGGCGCCGGTCGGGTCCGCGCCCTTGCTGATGACGTCGACGCTGTACGGGTCGTCCCCCGAGCCGGCCGCGTGGGCCGTTCCGCCGCCGGCGACCACGGCCCCCGCCGCGACCCCCGCGCCGGCCGTCGCCATGCCGCGTAGGAGAGAACGGCGGTCCATGCTTCCGGTCATCGCTTGCCCCCAAAAGTAATGATCATGTGAAAACACGCCATGTGACCATGACTTCCGTGTCGACGCAAGATCACCTGTCGCCCCGTCAGCCCGGTGGTGCGCGAGGGGGAAACTCACTGGCGGGTGCCGGACACCTGGACGATCATGGCTCGCATGAGTGACGAACCCGTGCGCTGGACCCAGGCCACCGTCTACCCCGACATGTGGGCCGATCCGGACGACGACCCTCGCGACAAGGACGGGCCGGGCCCGGACGGCGAGCTCGCGACGCTGCGGGAGTTCCTCGTCGACTACCGCATCACCCTGAGGATGAAGTGCGAGGGCCTCGACGCGGAGCAGCTGGCCCGCCGCTCCGTGCCGCCGTCGACGATGTCGCTCCTCGGCCTGCTCCGGCACCTCGCCGAGGTGGAGCGGGACTGGCAGAACTGGGTCACCGACGGCGACCCGCTGCCCCGGCTGTACGGCCCGCACGACGCCGACTTCCTCGGCGCCGTCGCCGACCAGGCTGTGGCGGACGGGGCGTACGCCGACCTGGAGCGCGAGCAGGCCGCCACCGACGCCCTGCTCGCGGGCTTCCCCGATCTCGGCGAGCGCGTGGGCAGGGACGGCATCGCGATACGCGAGCTGATGGTCCACATGATCGACGAGTACGCCCGCCACTGCGGGCACGCCGACCTGCTCCGCGAGTGCGTCGACGGCCGCGTCGGCCAGTGAGGTGACCGGGCGGGCACCCCCGACGCGTCACGGCCCGCTCGTGAGCCAGTCGGCGTACCAGGCACGGAAGTCGGGGCTCGCCGGGGTGAATCCACCCCAGTCGGGGTCGAGAAGCCACACGCTTCCGGACCACGGACCGTTGAGGACCAGACGGACGAACATCCCGCAGCCGTGCTCGGACAGCGTGAGCGTGCCCGGGGTGAGGGATGCGGCGGGGCGGCGCAGCCGGCCGGGGAGCGGCTCGGTCAGGGGGAAGGGCGCGGCGAGCCGGCCCGGCCGCCGGTCGTCCCGCCACTCGTCGTCCACCGCCCAGTCGTCGCTTGCCTCCGGACGCGGCACGGTCAACGGCAGCAACCCGTGGGCCGGCCCGGCGGGACCGTCCCCCACCTCGGCCACGAACGAGCGGTACGCGGCGGGCAGCCTGATCCCGTGCGCCTCTTCGAACGCGCGGAGGTCGTCCTCGGGCAGCGGCGGATTCAGCTCGTAGCGGTGGGTGTCCGCGCCGAACCTCTCGTGCGCGTGGTCCGCCGACGCGAGGTCCCGTATCCGTGCGCGTACCGCCTTCGCGTCCCAGGTCTCCACCCGCCGACCGTAGCAATCCGCCGCGGAGGCCCGGGGGCCGGGCCGTCCACGCGTCCGGCCCGTTCACTCGTCATGGTGGACCCGGGCCGTGCCGCGCACAGCGCCCGGCCCCACTCCGGCAGCGTGGGGCCCATGCAGCCCCGTCGCGCCACGCTCGTGCTCATCGCCGTGCTTCTCACCGGCGGATGCGTCGCCGTCCCCCCTCCCGCCGCGCCGCCCTTGCCCGCCCGGCCCGCCGATCTCGCGCCCGCCGCGGACCGGGCGCCCTCCCCGCTCCCGACCTGGCCGGCGCCCACGCCCGCCGCCGCCCGGGAGGCGCTGACCGATACGGCCGCCGACGGCGGCGGCGCCCGGACCACCCCGGCGCCCGGTCCCGGAACCGACGGCGGGAAGCGGGACGGTGCCCGGGTGTCCGGCGGCACGGCCCCGGGCGGTCCTGCGGCGCGCGGGACGGGGGCGTCGAAGCGTCCACGCGCCGGTGTGCCGAAGGCCGGGAAGCCCGCCGCCGGCCGTTCCGGAGGCAAGCGGAAGACACGGCGCGTGGCTCCGAAGAAGAAGCGCACGGTGCCGACGCGGCAGCGCCGCCAGGAGCCCGACCGGTCGCCCGACATGCGGCGGCTGTGCCGTCAGGCCGAGGGGATCGGAGCACCCATGGGCGCGGCCGACCTGTGCCGCGGCGCGTACGGCCGCTGACAGGGGCGCGCGCAGGAGCCCCGCCGGTGCGGGAGCCCTGCGCACGGGGCGCGGCGGCCGTCAGTCGTCGAGGGCGTCCAGGACCTTGCCCAGGTCGACGAACTTGAAGCCGGTCGCCGGGCGGTCGCCGTCGCCGGGGGAGTCGTGGCCGTCCTGGACGACGAGGAGGCCCCGGGGGTACCTGGAGCCGAGCGGGGCGTCGAGGGCCGCCGCGCCGTCGCACTCCTCGGAGCCGTCCACGGTGGCGCCCGCGGTGATCCGGAAGCCGCCCTCGTACTCGTTGTCGTCCGCGCGCTCGCGGTCGTACGCGGCGAAGGTGTCGTCACCCTGGCTGGAGGCGAGCAGGTACCCGTCGCCGCCGGCCTCGGTGACCAGGGTCAGGCCCTCGACGTCCGCCGTGAGCCGGGTGCCGCCGAAGCCGGGGTCGGCGCCCGGGACGCACTCCTCGGTCTGCTCGTCGTAGGTGCCGGGGACGCCGTACTCGCGGACCCGGTCGATCAGCTCGGGCGATCCCGTGAGGTCGGCGCGGACGCGCCAGATGCCGACGTCCTCCTGGCCGGCGTACAGCGTGCCGTTCGCGGGGTCGACGACCATGCCCTCGACCTGCGGCAGCTCGTCGGGCTCGGCGCACGGGGACCACGACGTGCCGTCGGGGAGACGGAACGAGGACGGCAGGTCGAGCGTGCGCACCGTGCGGTACGTGACCCTGCCGCCCGCCGCCGGGAGCAGTTCCAGGAGTGCGATGCTCGTGCGCTCGCGCCGGCTCACCAGCGCGTACGAGCGGCCGCTCGACGGATCGGTCCAGGTGGCGAGTCCGTAGGCGGTCCGCTGCTCGTCGATCTCGGCCTGGTTCCCGGAGAAGACGGCCGGCGCGGAGGGGTCGGTGACGTCGCCGAGCGGACCGCCCGCGCGGTCCCGGTCGATGCGGTAGAAGCGCAGGCGGTCGTGTCCCCGGTCGCTCGTGACGGCGAGGTCGGCCCGGCCCGCCGACAGGCGCATGCCGTGGACCAGGTCGACGTTGTTGAACCGGCCGGGTGCCTCGCCCTCGTGCTCGGCGGGCGGCGCCGCGATCGTCTGCACCGGTCGCGCGTCCAGGTCGTAGACCCGCAGGCCGCCCTCCTTGGCCGTGGCGATCACGAGACTGCGGCCGGGCGCGGCGGCGTTCCGCCAGATCGCCGGGTCGTCGGCGTCCGCGTTCCCGCCCGCTTCGTCGTCGTGCAGCACCGGCGTCTCCGCCCGCGCGGTCACGGCGGGCAGCGTCTTCGCCGAGGCCCGTACCGGGAACGGCTCCCGGGCCCCCGGCGGGACCTCGGCCTGGGCCGGGCCGGTCAGCGCCAGCGCCACGAGCGCGGTGGTCGCGGCCGCCACGAGCGAGCGGAACGTTCGAGGGGTCGTCACGCGGTCTCTCCTCAGCAGGATGATGGGCCGTGCCCGACCCTGCTGGTCCCGCGTGACGCAACGGCGGCCGGGGGATGACGAGTTGCCCCGGTGGACGACGTACGCCGGGTGAACGGGCGGAGTGGTCCCTCCGGGTGCGCCCCACCGGATCGGAGGCGAGGCGGCCGGCCCGCGGCCGCCGGCCGACCCGCGCGCGGAGGCGAAGCGCCGCACCACCGAGGGCGGGACGGGCGCGGCCGGGAACAGGAGTACGCCCCGCCGGCCGCCCGCTCAGCCTCCGGTGAAGGCCCAGGAGCGGATGTCCTGGTAGCGGATGGGGCCGGGGCCGCGGCCGTAGTCGCTGCCGACGAGGTGGAGGCGGCAGGCCGGCCAGGGGCGGCCCGTGAAGCCGGCGAGGCCGGCGGCGGCCTCGGTGATGCCGGTGACGTCGTCGCGGCGGGAACGGGCGAGGGTGAGGTGGGGGCGGAAGGTCCGCTCCTCCAGGGCGATCCCGCAGTCGCGGACCACGGTCCGCACCCGCGCGGCGAGTGCGTGCAGACCCTCGACCTCCCCGTCGATGTGACTCCAGAGCACCCGCTCGTCGAAGTGTCCGCCGCCGCGCAGCGACAGTTCGAGGGGGCGGCGGTCCGCGGCGATGTCCGCCAGCGGCTCCTGGAGCGGCGGCACGGCCGCCACCGGGAGCTCGCCGAGGAAGGCGAGCGTGATGTGCCAGTCCTCGATGCGGTTCCACCGCAGGCGCGGGTGGGCGGCGTACGCGGGCGCCAGGGCGCGCGCCAGCTCGTCCTTGGCGTCGTCGGGCGGCGCGAGGGCGATGAACACGCGCACGGTCGCCGCCCGGGTCTCCTCGTCCGCGCGACGTCCGGCGTCGCGCGCGGGCAGCTCGGTCATCGGTTCGTTCCCTCCTGGCGGTGCCGTCGGCGCCGGGTGCGGCGGCCGTGACCAGGTGAGGGTATGCGGCGACCGGAGCGGGACCGAAGCCGGGGCCGTCCGGGAGGGCCCGGCGGCGCCCCCGGGCCGGGCGCCGGGCGACGACGAAGACCGCCGGGGAAGCCGACGGCCTCGGCCGGCCGGGACGAGGAGTCCGGCCGGCCGAGGCCGGGGGCCGGGCGCGCGGGAGGATCCGGCGCCCGGCATCGGGGTCAGGAGAGGTCGAACCGGTCCAGGTTCATGACCTTGTCCCAGGCGGACACGAAGTCGTGGACGAACTTCTCCTTCGCGTCGTCGCTCGCGTAGACCTCGGCCACCGCGCGGAGTTCGCTGTTGGAGCCGAAGACCAGGTCGGCGCGGGTGCCCGTCCAGCGGACCTCGCCGGTGGCCGCGTCGCGGCCCTCGAAGGTGGTGGCGTCGTCGGACGTCGCCTTCCAGACCGTGCCCATGTCGAGCAGGTTGACGAAGAAGTCGTTCGTCAGGGCGCCCGGGGTGGTGGTCAGGACGCCGTGCGGCGACTGCTGGTGGTTCGCGCCGAGGACGCGCAGGCCGCCGACGAGGACGGTCAGCTCGGGGGCGCTGAGCGTGAGCAGGTTCGCGCGGTCGACCAGCAGGTACTCGGCGGGCAGGCGGCTGCCCTTGCCGAGGTAGTTGCGGAACCCGTCGGCGGCCGGTTCGAGCGCCGCGAAGGACTCCACGTCCGTCTGGTCCTGCGCCGCGTCCACGCGCCCCGGACGGAAGGGGACCTCGACGTCGACGCCGGCGTCCCGGGCGGCCTGCTCGACGCCCGCGGCGCCCGCGAGGACGATCAGGTCGGCGAGCGAGATCCGCCGGCCGTCGGTGCGGGACCCGTGGAACGTCTCGCGGACGTTCTCCAGGGTGTGCAGCACCGTCGCCAGCCGGTCGGGGTCGTTGACCTCCCAGCCGCTCTGCGGCTGGAGGCGCACGCGGGCTCCGTTGGCGCCGCCGCGCTTGTCGCTGCCGCGGAAGGAGGACGCCGAGGCCCACGCGGTGGAGACCAGCTCGGAGACGGTGAGGCCCGAGGCGAGCACGCTGCTCTTGAGGGCCGCGACGTCGGCCGCGTCGACGAGCTCGTGGTCGGCCGCGGGCAGCGGGTCCTGCCAGAGCAGCACCTCGGACGGGACCTCCGGGCCGAGGTAGCGGACCGCGGGGCCCATGTCGCGGTGGGTCAGCTTGAACCAGGCGCGGGCGAACGCGTCCGCGAACGCCGCCGGGTCCTGGTGGAAGCGGCGCGAGATCTGCTCGTACGACGGGTCGAAGCGGAGCGACAGGTCGGTCGTCAGCATGGTCGGGGCGTGGGTCTTCGAGGAGTCGTGGGCATCGGGGACCGTGCCCGCGCCCGCGCCGTCCTTCGGCCGCCACTGGTGGGCGCCGGCGGGGCTCTCGAAGAGCTCCCACTCGTAGCCGAAGAGGATGTCGAAGAAGCTGTTGTCCCAGGCGGTGGGGGTGTCCGTCCAGATGCCCTCGAGGCCGCTGGTGATCGCGTCCGCGCCCTTGCCCGTGCCGAAGCTGTTGCTCCAGCCGAAGCCCTGGGCCTCCAGCGGGGCGGCCTCGGGGTCGGCGCCGACGCTCTCGGCCGGCCCGGCGCCGTGGGTCTTGCCGAAGGTGTGGCCGCCCGCGATGAGCGCCACGGTCTCCTCGTCGTTCATCGCCATGCGGCGGAACGTCTCCCGGATGTCGCGGGCCGCGGCGATCGGGTCCGGAGTGCCGTTCGGGCCCTCGGGGTTGACGTAGATCAGGCCCATCTGGACCGCGCCCAGCGGGCTCTCCAGCTCGCGGTCGCCGGTGTAGCGGGCGTCGCCGAGCCAGGTGGTCTCGGGGCCCCAGTAGACGTCCTCGTCGGGCTCCCACACGTCGGCGCGGCCGCCCGCGAAGCCGAAGGTCTCGAAGCCCATGGACTCCAGGGCCACGTTGCCGGCGAGGATCATGAGGTCGGCCCACGAGAGGTTCCGGCCGTACTTCTTCTTGACCGGCCAGAGCAGGCGGCGGGCCTTGTCCAGGTTGCCGTTGTCCGGCCAGCTGTTGAGCGGCGCGAAGCGCTGCTGGCCCGCTCCGGCGCCGCCGCGGCCGTCACTGATGCGGTACGTGCCCGCGCTGTGCCAGGCCATCCGGATCATGAAGGGGCCGTAGTGGCCGAAGTCGGCGGGCCACCAGTCCTGGGAGGTCGTCAGGACCTCCGCGACGTCCCGCTTCACGGCGGGGAGGTCGAGGCTCCCGAACGCCTCGGCGTAGTCGAACTCCTCGCCCAGCGGATTGGCCACGGCGGGGTTCTTCGCGAGGATCTTCAGGTTCAGCCGGTTGGGCCACCACTGACTGTTGCCGCCGCTCTGGGTCGGATGGGGAGCGCGGTCGTGCGCGACCGGGCAGCCGCCCCCGCCCTCCGCCTTCGCGTCCGTGACGATCGCGTCGTGGTTCTCAGCGTGCTCAGACATGGATTTCCTTCCGACCAGCCGCGGCCTCGTCGACGCGGGACCGGCCATTTGGGTGGGACCAGTCCCTTGGCCATCAACGCAACCGATCCTACGATGGACATAGTCCAAGTCAAGAACAACGCCAGATACCTGTCCGGGACCCGGCGAATCGACGGCTCGGATGTGCCGGCGGACCGATCGACGAGCCGAAGAGGTGATCCGACGTGAACGACCTGCTGGAGCGACTGCGCGCACGAGGCTGGCGGATGACGTCCCAGCGGCGCGTCGTCGCCGAGGTCCTGGCCGGGGAGCACGTGCACCTCACGGCGGACGAGGTGCACGCGCGCGCGGTGCGGCGGCTGCCCGAGATCGCGCGGGCGACGGTCTACAACACGCTCGGCGAGCTCGTCCTGCTCGGCGAGGTCGTCGAACTCTCGCTGGACGGCCGGGCCAAGCGCTACGACCCGAACGCGCACCGCCCGCACCAGCACCTCGTCTGCCACGGCTGCGGCATCATCCGCGACGTCCATCCTGCGGGCGACCCGCTGACCGCCCTCCCGCCCGCCGAGCGCTTCGGCTTCCACGTCGCCAAGGCCGACGTCACCTACCGGGGGCTGTGCCCGGACTGCGCCTGAGCCCTCCGTACGCGCCCGCACACGGGAGGAGCCCCCGCACCGGTGACCGGTGCGGGGGCTCCTCCCGTACGCCGTGTCCGGCGCCGGCCTCTTCGGGCCTACTTGAGGACCGACAGCGCGGCGTCGTAGTTCGGCTCGTCGGCGATCTCGCCCACCAGCTCGGAGTGCAGGACGTTGTCGTGCTCGTCCAGGACGACGACGGCGCGGGCGGTCAGACCGGCCAGCGGGCCGTCCGCGATGTCCACGCCGTAATTGGTGTGGAACTCGCGGCCGCGGAGCGTGGAGAGGTTCTTCACGTTCTCCAGGCCCTCGGCGCCGCAGAAGCGCGCCTGGGCGAAGGGCAGGTCGGCGGAGATGCAGAGCACGACCGTGTTGTCGAGCTCGGCGACCTTCGCGTTGAACGCGCGGACCGAGGAGGCGCACGTCGGGGTGTCGACGCTCGGGAAGATGTTGAGGACCTTGCGCACTCCGGCGTAGTCCTTCAGCGACTTGTCCGCAAGTCCCTCGGCGACGAGCGTGAAGTCGGGGGCGTGGCCACCGGGCAGCGGCAGCGCGCCGTCGACCTGTACGGGGCTGCCCTTCAGCGTGACCTGGGCCATGGGGATCTCCTTCGGAAGGGATGAGCGACAACGGGGGGAATCGTACGGCGTGAGGTGCTGCCGCAACGAAACGGGCACCGTACGCGAGACGAGTCTTCCGCTGTACGGAACGTCCCACGGAGGTCCCGCGGAGGCCGGCCGCGGGGCGCCGACGGTGCGGAGAGCCGGCGAGGAGGCCGCCGTCGGACGCCCCCTCCGCGCGTCCGACTCGCCACGACTGCAAGGGGGCTGGGCGGGCACACGGGCGGCATGACCGTATCCAAGACCGGAGTCCTCGTCCTCGACAGCACCGATCCCGAACCCCTCGCCCGCTTCTACGCCGCCCTGCTCGACGGCACCGTCGAACCGAGCGGCGTCGACCACGACCTGCTGCTGGTCACCGGCGCCACCGGGACCGTCCTGGGGATCCAGCGCGACCCCGGTCACGCCCCGCCGAGCTGGCCGCGGCCGGACGACTCCCAGCAGTCCCACCTGTGGATCGTCGTGGCACCCGACGCCCTCGACGAGGCCGAGCGCGAGGCGGTGTCCCTGGGCGCCCGGCCGGTCACCGTCGAACAGAACGGCACCAGGACGGACCGCCGCACCGACGCCCGCCGCTTCATGGACCCGGCCGGACACACCTTCGTACTGGCTCCGGCGGGCGGCGTTTCGCCCTGACGCCGGCGGGCACCCGCTCCACGTGCCGGGCCGTCCCCACACGACGGCCCGCACCGGACAGTCACACGCGACAGGAGGAGACCATGGGCCACCACGACCGTCGGCACGCGCCGTCCCCCGAGCCCCCGCCCCGGACCACTCCCTCCGAGGCCGTCGGCGAGAGCGGCGACGTCGACGCGCGCCGCGAGGCCGAGGCGGCCCGGAAGGGCAGCCACGGCGACACGGCCGACGACGACGAGCGCGGCCGGAACGCCAAGCACCAGTCCCCGGGCCTGGGACGCGAGGAGCAGCGACGCCCGCTCGGACGGAGGGGCGACGCCGAAGAGACGGATTAGAGGTGCCTTCCCGGCCCACGTCCGGCAGGGCGGGGGCCGATCTCTCGGGGCGACGTGCTCCGGCACGCCCGAACGGGCCGGACAGCCGCCGGAGACGGAGTCGTCCGCTACGCGTCGACGTCGAGCGCCGTACCGTACAGCCGGTCCACCTTCAGCCTGATGACCACACGGCGCTCGGCCACCAGCTGCTCCAGGAACGCGCCCGGGTCCTCGGGCCGGGACGCCGCCGGGATCATGCCGAGCAGCTCGCGTCCGACCGCGTCACCCGCGACCGTCGTGCTGTCGGAGACCTCGGCCTCGCCCTCGGCCACGGCGAACGACCAGACGTCGCCGTCCGGGACGTGCAGTGCCGCACGGGGGTTCCTCCGCAGATGGGCGACCTTGACGCGGTCGAGCGTCGTCGAGAAACGCACCACGCGGCTCTCGGGATCCCAGCTGTACATCATCGTGGTCAGATGGGGGTGGCCGCTCCGCTTGATGCTGGCGAGCGTGCCGAACCGCTGTCGCGCGAGCACGTCGGAGAGGGCTTCGTCGGAGAGGGCGCGGGGCGCCGCCGGCTTGGTCATGATCCGTGCAACGGTCCCGGTCGGAAGCTCATTCCCCGGAACTGCTGCTCGGGAGAACGGAGTTCACGGTGTGCTCGTGGCGCCGGCCGTCGGAAACGGCGGCCTGCTCCGCAGCAGTTCCAGGAGCGCCGCCGCGGCGGGGGTCGAGGGGCCGCCGGTGCGCCAGGTCAGGGCGACGCGGGCGCGTAGGCGGGGTTCGACGATCTCCAGGGTGCGCAGTCCGTGGGCCTCGGCGCCCTCGTCCGGGGCGCCGGGGACGACGGCGACGCCGAGCCCGTGGGAGGCGAGCCCGGCGAGGAAGGGCGGAGCGGCGGCCTCGAAGGCGATGTGCGGCTGGAAACCCGCTCGCGCGCAGGCGCGGTCGAACACCGCGCGCAGTCCGGTGCCCCGCGGGAGGCTGATCAGCGGACGGTCACGGAGTGCGGCCAGGCGGACGGTCGAGCGGGCCGGAGACCCGACGAGCGGATCCCCGGCGGGAACGGCGGCCACCACCGGTTCGTCGGCGAGGACCCGGCAGGAGAGTCCGGGCGGCGGCTCCTCGTCCGCGAGTCCGACGACGGCGATGTCGAGGTCGCCCCGGTGGAGGGCGGTGAGCATCCGGTCCGAGGAGTCCTCCGTCAGGGCGATCTCCACCCGGGGGTGGGCCTCGTGGAAGCCGGCCAGCGTGGCGGGCAGGCCGAAGGCGTCGGCCGCCGCGCCCGAACCCGAGACGAGACCGAGGGTGACCCGGCCGCGCAGGAGTCCGGTGAACTCGTCGGCGGTCCGACGGACCGCCTCGGCGGCACGGAGGGCGGCCCGGGCGTGCGGGAGCAGGGCCGCGCCCACCTCCGTCAGGCCGACCGAGCGGCCGGAACGGTCGAACAGCGCATGACCGAGCTCCTTCTCCAGCTGCCGGATCTGGGCGCTGACCCCCGGCTGCGCCACGTGCAGCCGCTCGGCGGCGCGGGTGAAGCCGCCTTGCTCGACGACGGTGACGAAGTACCGCAGGTGACGTAGCTCCATAACCATGGATTCTAGGAGTGAGACGCACCATGTCTTGGACGTATGAGGGCCGGGCGGGAAACCTTGGAGGCATGGGCAGGAAGACACGCGCGAACGCGGCGCACGCGACCACGGCACACCCACGACCGGCGGGCGAGGTGAAGGCCGCCATCGCCGCCGAACGCCGCTCTCTCGCCGACCTGTTGGACGGGCTGCCGCCCGAGGCGTGGGACGCCCCGACCCTGTGCGACGGATGGCGGGTGCGGGAGGTGGTCGCCCACATGTCGATGGGGTTCCGCCACTCGCTCCCCAGGACGGCGTGGGAACTCCTCCGGGCGCGCGGCGATCTCCACCGCATGACCGACCGGTGCGCCCGCGCCGACGCGGCCGCCCACTCCACCCGGGCGCTCGCCGGACTGCTCCGCGACAACGCGGACCACCCGTGGCGCCCGCCGGTCGGCGGCCTCACGGCGGCCCTGGGGCACGACGTGGTGCACGGCCTGGACGTGACCGTCGCCCTGGGCCTCGACCGCAGGGTCCCCGGGGACCGTCTGGAGATCCTCCTCGGGAGCGTCGACGCCCGGACCGTCCGGTTCTTCCGGGCCGGCCTCGACGGGGTGGCCCTGCGCGCCGACGACCTCGACTGGGGCTTCGGCACCGGACGGCCGGTGCGCGGGGCCGCGCAGGACCTGCTCCTGCTGGCGTACGGCCGACGGCTTCCGCCGGGCCGGCTGCGCGCGGAGCCCGGCGACCCGTTCGTCGCCGCACGGACCTGGCGCGGGTGAACAGGGCAGCGATCAGACCCTGTCGGCCCGGACCGGGCGGCCTTCGGGTCAGGGGCGCGCGGCCGTACGGGCGCTGCCGAAGCGGGACGGCGGGAGGCCGAAGGCGCGGGTGAACGCGGCGGTGAAGGCGGCCGGCGAGGCGTAGCCGAGGCGTCCGGCGACCTCCGTGACCGAGGCCGTGCGCAGGAGGGGGACGGCGGCGAGGAGCCGGGCGCGGGCCCGCCAGACCGCGGGACTCTCGCCGGTCTCGGCACGGAAGCGCCGGGTGAAGGACCGCTCGCTCCGCGCGGCGCGGGCGGCCCAGTCGGCGTTGGTGACGCCGACGTCCGGGGCGGCCAGGTACGCGCGGCACAGGGCCGCGAGGTCGCCGGAGGCGGGGATGTCGACGTGGAAGGGCAGCGGGGCGAGCGCGGCGATCTCGTGCAGGAGCAGGGTGGCGAGGGCCCCCTCCCGCCCGGCGAGACTGTAGTCGGCCGTGAAGTCGGAGGCGGAGAGCAGGAGTTCGCGCAGGAGCGGCGGTACGTCGACGACCGTGCAGCGGGTGGGCCACCACGGGACGGCGTCGGGTTCCACGTACAGGCTGCGGGTGCTCACACCGAGCATCCGCACCCGGTGCGCGGTGGCTGCCGGTATCAGCACGGCCCGTGCGGGAGGGACGGTCCACGTGCCGTCGGCGGTGTCGACGACCATGACGCCGGTCGCCCCGTGGAGGAACTGTGCCCGGCGGTGCTCGTGCCAGTCGAGGAGGTGCCCGTCCGGATAGTCGGTGCCGAGCGGCAGCACGGCCCGGTCGACGTGGTCGACGTCGTCCAGCGCGATGTTCTTCACCGGGCCACCGTATCCACCGGCCGGCCGAGACGCGAAGGAATGCCGCCGACCTTCGCATGCCGGCACGCGGGGTGGGCTGGTGGGGTGGAGTCCATGGACGTGGACATGGCGGTGCTGGTGGCGATCGGGCTCCTCACCGGGGCGACGACGGTGCTGTTCGGGTTCGGCGGCGGGTTCGTCGCCGTGCCGGTCGTGGTGTGGGCGGACGGCGCCCTCGGCGCGGACGCGGTGCGCGTGGCCACGGCCACCTCCGCCGTGGTGATGGTGGCGGGCGCGGCCTTCGCGACCGCCGTCACCCCGCGGCGCGACCTCCTCGCCCTCCGCGGCACCGGCCCGCTCCTCGTGCTCCTCGCGGCCGGTGCGTGCCTCGGCGCCGGCGCCGCCCGCCTCGCGCCCGCGGGCCTCGCCCGCTGGGCCTTCGTCGCGTACGTCGCCCTCACCGCCGCCGACCTCCTGCTCCGCCCGGGCTTCCTGCGACCGCCGACCGCGACCCGCCGGGACGGGGTCGCCCCCGACGGCGCGACGGCCGGCGTCCGCGGCCGACGGTGCGTCCCGCTGCTGATGGTCACCCCCGGCCGGCCGCTGCCCGCCCCGACCAGCCTTCCCATCGGCGCGGTCGCCGCCTTCCTCGGCGTGGGCGGCAGCGTCATGACGGTCCCCGCGATGCGCCGGGCGGGTCATCCCATGCGCAGGGCGACGGCCCTCGCCAACCCCCTCACCCTCGCCATCGCGCTCCCGGCCGCCCTGCTCTCCCTCGCCGGCTCCCCGCCGCTCACCGACCCTGCCGCCGCCGGCCTGGTGGGCCTGATCGACCCCCGCGCGGCGGCGGCCCTGCTCCTCGGCGCCCTTCCCGTCATCGCGCTCCTCCGGCGCCGCCCGCCCCGCATCCCCGACCGCGCGCACGCCTGGTCGTACGTCGGCCTGCTCACCGTCGTGGCGGTCGCGATGGCGCTGTCGGACCCCTCCGTGCACCAGGGCCCGACGAGCTGACCCGGGGCGGGCAGGAGCCCGCAGGCAGGCCGGCCCTGCACCCGGCTCCCGGGACCGACCTGCGAGGCGTACGGCTCCACGGGCCGACCTGAGGGGCGTACGGCTCCACGGGCCGCCGTGCGGCTGACCTGCGGTGACACCGGCCCGCAGGCCGACCGGGCGCCGCCGGGAGGGCGTTGTCAGTGCCGTGGGCAAGGATGATCCGCATGACGATCACTTCCGCCGTCGAGGCGTGCTCCAGCCTGCCCGTCCTGTCGGACCGCGCCGCGTACGAGGCCGCCGTCGAGCGGCTGCGCGAGGCGTCCCGGACGTACTTCGGGGCCGGATACAGCCTCATGGACGACGCCACGTACGACCGGCTGCTCGTGGCGGTGAAGGAGTGGGAGGCGGCGCACCCCGACACCGTCGCGGAGACCTCGCCGACCGGCCGGGTCGCCGACGGGGCGGCGCCGGTCGGCGACGTCGCGCACACCGCCCGCCTGCTCAGCCTCGACAACGTCTTCACGCCCGGCGAACTGGACTCCTGGGGAGCCTCGTTCCGGCGCCGGCTCGGCCACGAGCCGACCGGCGGGTTCACCGTCGAGCCGAAGATGGACGGCGCGGCCGTCGCCGCCCGCTACCGCGACGGACGGCTCGTGCAGATCATCACCCGCGGCGACGGCACGCAGGGGGAGGACGTCAGCCACGTCATCGGCACGATCGAGGGACTGCCCGAGCGGCTGCCGGCACCCCTCACGTTCGAGGCCCGGGGCGAGGTCCTGTTCACCCAGGCGCAGTTCGAGGCCGCGAACGAGGTGCGCACCGCGCACGGCGCCGCCGTCTTCGCCAACCCGCGCAACGGCGCGGCGGGCACCCTGCGCGCCAAGGACCGGCCCTACCGGCTGGCGATGACCTTCTGGGCGTACGGCGCGGTCGCCCTCGACGGCGGGGCGTTCCCGCCCGCCGGCGCCGGCCACGCCGAGACGCTGGCCGCGGTGGAGGCCGCCGGCGTCCGGACGACCGCCACGACCCCGGCCGGACTCCACGTGGTGGACACGCTGGAGGAGGCGCGGCAGCGGGTCGAGGCGATCGCCGCGATGCGCGCCGCCCTCCCGTTCGGCATCGACGGCGTCGTCATCAAGGCCGACAGCGCGGCCGACCAGGCGGCCGTCGGCGTCGGCAGCCGCTTCCCCTACTGGGCCATCGCCTACAAGCTCCCGGCCGTCGAGCGGCAGACCCTGCTCCTCGACGTGGTCTGGGAGGTGGGGCGCACGGGCGTCCTCGCGCCCACCGCGATCCTCGCCCCCGTCGAGCTCGACGGCTCCACCGTCACCCGCGCGACCCTGCACAACCCCGCGGACATCCTCCGCCGCGACCTCCACATCGGCGACACCGTCACGGTCCACAAGGCGGGCGACATCATCCCGCGCGTCGAGGCGGCGGTCGTCGAGCTGCGCGTCGAGGGCGCCGCGCCCGTCCCGCTGCCCGCGCAGTGCCCGCACTGCGGCGGGGAGATAGACCGGGGCCAGGAGCGGTGGCGCTGCGCGAAGGGGACCGCCTGCGCGCTCGCCCCGCTGATCGAGTACGCCGCCGGGCGCGACATCCTCGACATCGACGGCCTCGGCAGGAAGTACGTCGACGCCCTCGTCGCGAGCGGCGAAGTCCGCGACGTCGCCGACCTGTTCACCCTCACCGAGGAGCAGCTGACGGCCGCTTCCGGCAGCGCCAAGCGCGGCGCGAAGCTGGCCGGGCAGATCCGTCTCGCCGCGGCGCGGCCCCTCAGCCGGGTCTTCTGCGCGCTGGGCATCCCGGGCACGGGGCGCAGCATGTCCCGTCGCATCGCGGGGTACTTCGGCACGATGGAGGCCATCCGCGCGGCCGACGCCGCGGCGCTCCAGGAGGTCGACGGCATCGGTCCGGAGAAGGCGCCGGTCATCGTGGAGCAGGTCGCCGCGCTCGCCCCCGTGATCGACAAGCTGATCGCCGCCGGCGTCAGCATGACCGAACCGCGGCCGGAGACCTCGCAGGAGCCGGCCGACGGGCCGCTGACGGGCACGACCGTCGTCGTGACGGGGAAGATGACGGGTCCGCTCGACGGCTGGGGGCGTTCCGAGATGGGCGCGCTCATCGAGAAGGCCGGCGGCCGGGTGGGCGGCAGCGTCAACTCCCGTACGACGCATCTGGTCGCCGCGCCGTCCGCGAGCGGCAAGCCGAGCTCGAAGGCGGTCAAGGCCGCGGAGCTCGGTGTCGAGGTCCTGACCCCGGAGGCGTTCGCCGCGCTCGTGGCCGACTTCCTGGGCTGAGGTCCGGCGGCGGAGCCGGGGTCACGCCACGGGGGAGGCGGCGCCCGCCGCGCCGAGCAGGGCGGCGATCTCGGTGAAACCGCGGCGCTCCGCGTGCCGCAGGGGCGGGATTCCGTCGGCGTCCGCGAGGCCGGGATCGGCCCCGGCGGCCAGGAGGGTCTCGACGACCTCCTGGTGGGAACGGCCGCCGTCGCCGAGGATGACCGCTTCGAGGAGGGCCGTCCAGCCGAGGTCGTTGACGTGGTCGACGTCGATCGCGGTCTCCCGCAGGACCGCGCGGACGTAGGCGGCGTGGCCGCGTTCGCTCGCGGGGATGAGCGCCGTCCCGCCGAAGCGGTTGCGCAGGGTCACGTCGGGTCCGGCGGTCAGCAGGACGCGCATCATCGCCACGTTCCCGGTCACGCCGGTGACGAGCCAGGGGCTGTCGTGGCGGCGGTCCCGGGCGTCGGGGTCGGCGCCGGCCTCGACCAGGACGCGGGCGGCCTCGACATGGCCGCCGAGCGAGGCCAGGTGGAGGGGGGAGCGCAGCTCCTCGTCGCGGGTCTCCACGGCGGCGCCCTCGTGCAGGGCGACACGGATCTCCTGGGCGTCACCCCGGCGGGCTGCCGCCAGCAGGCGGCGGTCGACGTCGCGCATCTCGGTCCTCCAGGTCCACGGGGCAGGGCCGGCGGCACCCGTACGGGGGGACGGGTGCCGCCGGTGTCAGGGGTGCCGGGCCGCCGGTCGGCGGGTCCGGACCGGCGCCTACTCGGCGAGGGTGGCGGCGCCGGCCTGGGCGAACTTCTCGTCGAGGTCGCCGGAGGGGGCGCCGGCGACGCCGATGCCGGCGACGGGGGCGCCCTTGGCGGTGACGGGGGCGCCGCCGGCGAGGAAGAGGGTGCCGGGGATGTCCTTGAGGGTGGGGGCGTTGGTGAGGCGCTTGGCCAGCTCGGAGGTGGGGGCGTTCCAGGAGACGGCGGTGTAGGCCTTCTTCACGGCGGACGCGTAGGACTGCGGGCCGGCGCCGTCGCCGCGGAGGGTGACGAGGGTGTTGCCGTTGCGGTCGACGACGGCGACGGAGACCCGCTGGTTCTCCTTCTCGGCGGCGTCCAGCGTGGCCTGCGCGGCCTTGGTGGCGGCCTCGATCGTCAGGTGCGTCGACTGCTGGAGGTTCGCGTTCCCCGCGTGGGCCGTGAGCGCGGCGGGCGCCGCGGCCGGGGCGGAGGCGTTCGCCGAGACGGCGCCGAACGTGCCGGCGGCGATGACGGCGGCGACGAGGGTGCCGGTGAGGACGCGGGTGCGCGGGGACGGCTTCTTCATGGTCTTCGGCTCCTTCGGGACTCGCCCCGTCGGGGGCTCGGGAAGCTCTGTGTTCCCGCTCTGCACTCCATCCTGGGCGCGGCGAGGTGCCCCGGCGGTCGGCCTACGGGCTTCGGCCGGCGCACCCGGCGGGGGACACGGGGGTCAGCCGATCGGTTGATGCGGAATAGATCAATCCGGATAGCCTGGCCCGGGGGAGGACCGGCCCGAGGCGAGGAGCGAGTGGTGCGCACGAACGAACGGTCGCCGCTGGGCACGGACGACGCCGACCCGGACTCCGGCTGGCTCGCGACCGTGATGCACGTGGCCTTCTTCGTCCTCCTGAGCTCGTCCCTCACCCGCTACCTGATGGTCCACCCCGGCGCCCCCGCCACCCCCTGGGTCGTCGCCCTCGCCGCCGTGCTCGCCCTGCTCTACGTCCTCGGCCCGATCCTCGGCCCCCGCCGGGCCCCCGCACCCGGCAGCCGCACCCCGCCCCACCTGCTCTGGCTCACCGCCGTGATCGGGTCGTGGTTCGCCCTGGTGATGCTCGCCCCGAGCTTCGCCTGGTGCGCCGTGCCCCTCTACTACACGAGCCTGCGCTCCCTGCGGACCCGGTCCGCGATCCTGCTGGCCGCGCTCATCACCGCCTGCGTCGTGGCCGGCCAGTTGAAGCTGCGGCTCCGCTTCGGCTTCGACCCGAACCTCCTCTTCGCGCCCCCGGCCGGCGCCGCCGTCGCCACCGCCGTCTTCGTCTACTCCCAGCGCCAGGCCGACCGGCTGCGGACCGCCGTCACCGACCTCGTCCGCACCCGCCGTGAACTCGCCGCCACCGAACGGCGGGAGGGCACCCTCGCCGAGCGGCAGCGCCTCTCCATGGAGATCCACGACACCCTCGCCCAGGGCCTCTCCAGCCAGAAGATGCTGCTCCAGGCCGCCGACCGGCTGTGGGACAGCGACCCCGCGGCCGCCCGCCGGCACATCCGTACCGCCGAGTCCATCGCGGAACACAACCTCACCGAGGCCCGTCGCTTCGTGCACGACCTCGCGCCCGCCGACCTCGCCGACGGCGCGAGCCTCGAGGACGCCCTGCGCGCCCTCGTCGACCGGGAGAGCACCGACACCCTCCACGCCCACTTCCACCAGGACGGCGTCCCCACGACTGCCCTGCCGGAGCGGGTGCGGTCGGCGCTGCTGCGGATCGCCCAGGGCGCCCTCGCCAACATCCGCGAACACGCCGGAGCCGACTCCGCCGCCCTGACCCTCACCTACCTCGACGACCAGGTCGTCCTCGACGTCGCCGACGACGGCCACGGCTTCGACCCCGCCGACACCCCCGGCGGCGTCCGCGGCCACGGCCTGCCCGCCATGCGCGTCCGCGCCCAGCAGCTCGGCGGCACCCTCACCGTCGAATCCACCCCGGGCGAGGGCACGGTGCTCTCCGCCGCCATCCCCCTCACCCCCGCGGTCTGACCCGGGGGCCCGGGTCGCCCGAGGGCAGGGTCACCAGCCGCGTCCCGCCTCGACCAGCAGGTCACGGACCCGGGTGACGTCCGGGTTGTCCGGCCGGCCGGGACGCTGCACGAGATGACCGGTGTTGATGGGCGGGTCGTCGGGGTCGTGGAGCAGCACGAGCGCGCCCGACGCCAGCTCCGCCTCGCACAGGTAGCGCGGCAGGACGGAGAACCCCGCACCGGACGTCACCGCCGCCAGGACGCCGCGCAGGTCGGGCACGGTGACGGCGGCCGACCGCGTCAGCCGGACGCCGAAGACGTGCCGCCAGTAGCGCCGGGCGAGGGGAACGTCCTCCGCGTACGCGACCAGCGGGACGGCCTGCAGCGCGACCGGCCCCTCCCGCCCGACCCGGTCCCCGACGACGGCGGCCCAGGCGGGCGCCGCGACGAGCACGAACTCCTCGTCCATCAGGGGGACGGCCACCAACGTCCGCCCGCGCGGCCGGAAGGTCGCGACGACCAGGTCGTGACGGCCCGCGCGCAGCTCCTCAAGGAGCGGCTCGGTGAGGCCGGGGACGATCCGCAGCCGCACCCCGTCGGCGGCGAGCGGCGCCAGCACGGGCAGCACCCGCGTACAGAGCAGCTCGGCGGGGCCCGCCAGGTGCACCGGCGCGGCCCGCTCCTCCGGTGACGCGTCGTCCTGCCCGGCCGCCGCGGTCAGCGCGTCCAGCGGTCCGGCGACCCGCGCGGCCAGGTCGTGGGCGACGGGCGTGGGGGCGACGCCCCGCGGGAGACGCGCGAACAGCTCGCGGCCCGTCTGGCGCTCCAGGGAGCGGATCTGCGCGGTCACGGTCGGCTGCGACAGGCCCAGGAGTCCGGCCGCGGCCGTGAACGACCCGGAACGGTAGACCGCCAGGAAGGTGCGCAGCAGGTTCAGGTCCGACACGACGGCGGCGCCGGACGGCGCCGCCGGGCCGCCCTCGGGAGACGAAGGGGTCACCCGTCGACCCTACCCACCGACCGGCGGCGCGGCGGTCCCGAGGCCGGCGGCACCCAGGGGCCCGTGCCCGGCCGCCCGGGCACGCCCGTTCAGCCGAGCTTCTTGACGACCTCGGCCGCGAGCGGCGCGGAGGAGGCCGGGTTCTGGCCCGTGAAGAGGTTGCGGTCGACGACCACGTTCGGGACCCACGGCTCGCCCACCCGCACGTCGACGCCGGCCTCGACGAGACGGCTCTCCAGGAGCCACTTCGCCTTGTCCGCGAACCCGGCCTGGGTCTCCTCGGCGTTGGTGAACGCGGCGACGCGGTAGCCGGCGAAGGCGTTCGAGCCGTCCTCCCGCGTCGCGGCGAGCAGGGCCGCGGGCCCGTGGCAGACGACCGCGAGCGGCTTGCCGGAGTCGAGGGCCTCGGCCAGCAGACGACCGGAGGTCGCGTCGACGGCCAGGTCCTCCATCGGTCCGTGGCCGCCGGGGTAGAAGACGGCGGCGTAGTCGTCGAGCCGCACGTCCTCCAGCCGGACGGGGCTCTTCAGCTCGTCCATCCGGCCGAGCGCCGCGGCCACCTCGTCGGCACCCGCCTGGCCGCCGTTGGCCTCCGGCGCGAGGCTGCCGCGGTCGACGGTGGGGACGACGCCGCCCGGCGTCGCGACGACGATCTCGTGCCCGGCGGCCGTCAGCGCCTCGTAGGGGGCGACCGCCTCCTCGGCCCAGAAGCCGGTCGGGTGCTCGGTGCCGTCGGCGAGCGTCCAGTGGTCGGCGCCGGTCATCACGAAAAGGATCTTGGCCATGGTGTCGGTCACTCCAGGGGTGGGGCCTGCACGGCACCGGGACCGGGGCCGTGCGCCGAGACGCTCCACGAGGGCTGCCCCTCGCGTCCGGACCGTCCGTGCGGCGATGTCCTCGAACGTAGACCCGCCCCGCGAGGCCCACCAATGGAGAAACCGATGTCCGGCATAGGCATCCCGATGGATCACCGGGGAATAGCGGCGACCCCGAAGGGATCACCACGGAACGGGCGTCGCCCCCGCCGTCCCGCCCGGCGGCGCACGACCCGCGCCGCGTACCGTCCCTCCATGACGAGAACCACCCCGGCCCGGCCGGTGGACGTGGAGGCGGTCTTCCCCGAGCTGGCCGCGCACCGCGGCACGACGACCCGGCTGCACCCCCGTCGGGGACAGCCCGGCGCACACGACACCCACGTCGGCGGCCCCCTGCTGTGGCCCGCCGACGAGCCGTGGCCCACCTGCGACGACACCCACGGCCCCGTCACCGAGGGCTACGCCCCGGACGAGGTCCGCCGCGCCAGGGCGGACGGCTCCCGGGCCGAGCGTCGACGGGCGCAGCCACGGCCGGCCGCGCACCGGCCCCCGTCCGCCGCCCCGGCGCCGCACCCGTCGCAGGCCCGGCAGCCGGCCGCACACCACGGGCCGACCGGAGCCGCGGGGGAGTCCGGACCCCCGGAGCCGACCGGCGCCCCGGGGCCGTCCGGGTCCCCGGAGCCGACCGGCCTCCCCGCGCGGTCCGGCTCCCCGAGGCAGTCCGGGCCGTCCGCGGTACCCCTCGTGGCCCTCGCCCAGCTGTTCCGCCGCGACGTCCCCGACCTCGCCGCAGGACCCGACGGCGAGGACCTCGTGCAGCTCTTCCGTTGCCCGCTCAGCCATGGCTCGTACCCGGAGAGCCGCTACCACCTGACGTGGCGGCGGGCAGCCGACGCCGAGCGCGCCGGTGGCCTCCTCGGCACACCCCCGGAAATCCCCCTCCTCCCCTCGGAGGAGGAGCTCCCGGAACCCTGCGTGACCCACCCCGAACAGGTGACGGCCTACCCCTGGGCGGAGGACGACACCCTGCCCGCCGGCCTGATCGCGCGGATCGACGCCTGGGACGACGACCAGACGGCGGCGCACGGGCCGGACGCCCGCTGTTACCAGTACGACCTGTCCATCCCGCCCGGCTGGCGGGTCGGAGGTTTCCCCTCCTGGCCCTCCACCGGCCCGATGACCCTCGCCTGCACGGCCTGCGCCGCCCCCACACGCCTGCTCCTGACCGCCGAGGGCTACGAGTCGGACGGCGGGACGCGCAGCTGGATCCCCCTGGAGGACCGCGAGCCGACCACCGGCGACCCGACCCAGGCCCGCTGCGCACCCGCCGTCGTCACCCCCACCCGGCTCCGCTTCGGCCGCGACCGCGACCTGCACGTCTTCGTGTGCCAGGCCGACGGAGGCCACCCGCCCCGGTGGGTCCTCACCTAGGCCGTCTCTTCCGGATCTTGTCAGGGATTTCCTGCCTGTTCTGGCAACAATGAACCATGGACCATCTGCTGCACCTCGGCCGTACGCTCGATGCGCTGGACCCACCTCGCTGGGTGCCCCCTGCCTCTGACGCGACCCACTTGGTCCGCAAGGTGCATGAGTTGCGGGGCGTTCCGCTGGGCGAACTAGGTCCGGCGGATCTGCGCACCCTGGTCTCTCAGCAGGTGGCACTGCCGTACGTTCTTCCGCTCGCGGTGCGCTTGCTGCTTGATGAGCCGATGCTTGACGCCTATTTCTACGAGGGTGACCTGTTGCTTGCCGCTGTGAACGCTCCGGCCTCGGCATGGGCCCTGTTCCCTGACCTAGCAATACGGTTGCGCACCGTGGTCATGACCCTGCCGGAGGCAGCGGCGGCCAGCCTGCCCCGCGGCGCCACCGAGGAGCTCGCCCGCTTCGTCGCCCGGACTGAATCGCTTCGCTGACCAGGCGAAGGAACCCGCAGTGAGCCAACGATCCGAGCCAGAGATTCGGTGGCAGTAGGCGACGACCTTGTCGCGGATTTCGTCGACGGTCTTCGTCCAGACGAACGGTCTGGGGTGCTCGTCCCAGTCGGCGAGCCAGGCTCGGATGTCGCGTCCGAGGGCCCAACGTCAGTGTCGGTGATCCTCCGCGGGACGCCGGGCCGTGGGTCGTCACATAAGCCGTCCACACCGCGGTCAAGGAGACGCCGCCGCCAGGTGCGGACCGTGTCCGGAGTAATCCGCAGCCGGCGGGACACCTCCATGATCGAGTGGCCCTCGGCGCACTCCAGCACGATCCGCGACCGCTGTGCCAGGGCCTGGGCCGTTGTCCGGCGACGCACCCAGCCCTCCAGCACCGCCCGCTGGGCATCACTGACCGACCACGCCGGAATCTTCGGACCCGGACGACTCATACCCAACCAGCGACGAACCCTTGACCCAGGGCACTAGGGGGCGTGCTGCCGATCAGGCCGGGCTCGCGGGTTCTGGCACCGGCACCGCCCCGACTCCCGAACTCCCCCTCACGCCACGGCACCGCCCCGCAACCACGCCGTGCCCCCGGGCGCCCCCGGGAACCGAGAGGACCGAGGCGCGTCGCCCCACCCGACGACCGTCGCGCCGCACGCCCCCATCGCGCGCCCGGCGGCGCGTCCCCCGGCCCCGTGGGGACCCTCTTCTCCTGACAGGGAGGCACTGGTCGAACGGCTGTCGCAACGGGACGCGCACAGCCAAGGCGCCATCCGCGTCGTCGCGTTCTACGACACCCTGATGCGCCGGCGCGTGGACCTGCCGGCCCTGGCCCGGGCCTCGGCCGGCCTCGGCGAGTGCGTGGCCGGCGTCACGCTCCACGGCACCGGCCGGTCGATCCGCGTGTCCCCGGACGGCAGGGAGACGTCCGCCCCTCCGGAGGCCGCGCCGTCCACGGCGCCGATCACCCTCGACGACGAGGAGATCGGTACGGTCTGGCTGGAACGGCCGGGCCTGTCCGGACCGTTCGACGAGGTCCTCCTCGACCGCCGCGCCCTGGCTGCCGCGGCGGTCGTCGAGCGGTACGGCCCCGCTCGGACGACCATGGCCGATCCGGCCCTCGTCGGACTCGCCGTCAGCGCGAACTGCGACGAGGCCGCCCGTGCCCGGGCGCTGCGCCTCCTGGGCTTCGCCGCCGACCTGCCCGTCCGCGTCCTGGCCGCGCGGTCCCGGCTCCCGCTCGACCGCGTCGGCGCCCTCGTCTGCCCCGCCCGCCCGGCGAAGGCGGCGCTGGTCGCCGGGGTGGGCGTCATCCTGGCGGCCGGCACCGCGCCCATGCCCCGCCGGACCGGCCGCCGCCCGCGTCGTGCACGGCCGGCGCCGCCCCGCCCGCTTTCCCTCCCGGACGTGTCGGAGCGCGTGGGTCACGAGGAGAGGGCGCGCCGCAGGACGGCGCCGAGTTCGGCGTTCTGCCGCTGGGGCACGTCGGCCGAGAGGATGGCCTGGGAGCCGTGGAACCTGCCCGGCCACTGGTGCAGTTCGACCGAGACGCCCGCCCGCAGGAGGCCCAGGGCGTATGCGTTGTCCTCGTCGCGGTTCGGGCAGAGCTCCGCGGTCGCGATGTACGTCGGCGGGAGTTCGGAGAGGTCCGTGGCCCGGGCGGGAGCCGCGTAGGCCGTGGCGGCTCGTCCGCCCAGGTGGTGGCGCCACGGGGCGGTGGCCTTGTCGCGGTCGAACGACGGCGTGCCGGTGAAGGTCCGCTGCGGCCAGGTCTCCTGGCGGTCGCCGAGGCCCGGCTGGTCGAGCAGCTGGAAGTGGATCGGCGGCCGCTGCTCGGCGCGCGACCGCAGGGCCAGAGCGGCCGCGAGCCCCGCACCTGCGCTGTGTCCGCCGACCGCGACCCGCGCCGGGTCGACGCCGAACTCCGCGGCGTGCTCGACCGTCCAGCCCAGCGCCGCGTAGGCGTCGTCCGACGACCAACCTCACGGCCCCGGGCGGTCACTTCACCCGCCGGCCGTCGCGCGTCCGTGCCCGTGCGTCCGCCGACCGTCGCCGGGCCCCGGGCCGGTCGTCCGGCGGAGGGGGCCGCCGAAACGCACCGCGACCCCCGGCGACCAGAGGACGCTCACGGGCTCGCCGAGCGGCGCGGTGAGGCCGCCCGCGGCGAGGAGGTTCTCGTCGAGGGAGAGCAGCCGGGCCCGCCGCAGCGGCCAGCGGGGGTGCGCGTTCGGAAGGTAGAGCGGCCTTCCCCGGAAGGAGCTGTGCATGCCCCACCGGGCCGTCAGGAAGTGCTCCAGCGCCGTGGGTTCCTCGATCGGCTCGCCGACCTCCACCGTCATCGCGCTGTGCGCGCCGCGAGGTCCGGGCCACCTCCGCCGCCCGGAGTACGTCACCGTCGAGCCCTCCTTGCGGATGCTCATCCGCGACCACACGTAGGGCAGCCCGAACGCCCACCGGCCGACGGCCACGGGAAGCAGCCGGGACGCGTCGAGCGACCGGAAGACCACGCCGCGGCGTCCGTGGCCGTCCACGGAGTACAGCCGGACGTTGGTCTCGGGGAAGGTGCCGAGGTACGGGATCCCCGGCAGCCGCAGCCAGCCGACCCGGTGCATGCGGAACGCGATCAGCCCCACGTACGTCATCCCGTCGTACGTGTCGGGCACCGTTCCGGGCGGCAGCAGCGGGGCCACGACCGCGGGCTCCACCGGCCAGTGCAGGAAGGCCAGGTCGAGCCAGGACTGGGTGAGCAGCGTGCGGCCCGCGCGGAGCGGCGGGTCGGCCGAGAGGGGTTCGGGCTCGACGGGGGACGGTGTCTGCGACATCGCAGCAGTATCCAGGACCAGCGCCTGACGGGCGGTGTTCCGCTGGGAACGCCGCCGTGGGTCCGGCGGCACCTCGCGTCGCCCCGGCCTGATGCCGGCTCCGACGGCCTGCGACCGGCCCGGCCCGCGCGGAGCCCGCGTGGCGCACCGGGACGAGCCGGTTGACCAGCGAGGATGGAGCAATGCGTGGCGCTGGTGCGGTGAGAGACAGGCGAGGGCGGGTGGCGCGGGCCTCGGCCGGGGGCAGGACCGGGGCCGGCGGCCGGGCGGTCCCCCGTGCGGCGGACGGGCGGTGAGCCCGGCCCGGGCACTCGATCCGAGGCTGTTCGACGCGACGATCGCCGCCGTCGCCCTGCTGGCCGGGCCCGAGCACCGACTGATCTACACCAACACGGCCTTCACGCGGCTGTTCGGCCGACGGCGGCTGGGCCTGCCGGCCCGGGACGCCTTCCCGGACCCGGACGCGGGCCGGTTCCTGTCCGTGCTCGCCGACGTCCGCGCGACCGGACGCGCGCGCCAGGTCAGCGGCGCCCGCGAGGTCGACCCCGGCGCCGTCCACCAGGCCGCCCGTTTCGTCTACTCCTGCAGCCCCGTCACCACCCGCGAGGGAGACGGGATCCTCGTGGTGGCGATGGACACCACGCCGGAGAGCCGGGCGCTCCAGCGCTACGAGGCCCTCGTCACGGCCGTCTCACAGATGGTGTGGGTGGTGAACGACGACGGCTCCATGGAAGAGGTCGTCCCCGGCTGGCGGGACCTCACCGGAGCCCCGTGGATCGGCCGCGCCGACGAGGGCTGGTACGCCTTCATCCACCCGCGCGACCGGGAGCGTCTCAACGACGCCTGGCGGGCCGCCACCGGCCCCGGCGGCCCCTCCGTCTTCCAGAGCACCTTCCGCGTCCGGGCCGCCGACGGCTCGTACCGCCACCTGTCCACCCGCTGCGTCCCCGTCCTCGACGAGGGCCGCGTCACCGAGTGGATCGCCGCGACCGCCGACGTCGAGGACACCTGGGGGACGCACCTCAGGGAGAGCCTGCTGGCCCAGGTGGCGGAGGTGTCGGGCGTCGGTCTCGACGAGGCGTTCGAAGCCGTGGTGAAGGTCGTGGTGCCCGAGCTGGCCGACGGGTGCCTGATCCTCCTGCTGTCCCACGAGGAGTGGCCGCTGCCCGACAACGCCACCGTCACGGCCCGCCGCGTGGCCTCCGCCACCCGCGCGGGACTGCCCGCCCCGCCCGCGCTGCTGGGACAGCGGGCCCTCGTCACGGAGACGGTGCGCGAGGTCCTGGAGCGCCGGGAGCCGCGCACGTTCCGCATCCCCGCCGGCGGTCCGGTGCCCCCTGGACTGGTCCCCGCGGTGACCGAGCGGTGGCTGCTCGCGTCGGGCGCCACCAGCCTCACCCTCGTGCCGCTCGTCGTCGACGACATCGTCCTGGGGTACGCGGCCACCAGCACCAACGGAGACACCCCGGTCCCGGCCCCCTCCGACGTCGACCTCCTGCGCGAGGTCCTGCACCACGCCCAGCGGCCGATCCGGCGGGCCGTCGACCTCCAGCAGGCGCGCCGCACCGCCCTCGCCCTCCAGCGGGCCCACCTCACGCGGCCGCCCCGCGTCCCCGGAGCCACCCTCGCCGCCTGGTACGAGCCCGCCAGCTCGTCCCACGAGATCGGCGGCGACTGGTACGACGCGCTGCTCCACCCCGACGGCACCCTGGTCCTCGACATCGGCGACGTCGCCGGCCACGACCTCGCCGCCGCCACCGCCATGGGCCAGCTGCGCAGCATGCTCCGGGCCCTCGCCTGGCACGGAGGCCCCGACCGCACGCCCGCCACCGTGCTGTCCCTGCTCGACGACGTCGCCGAGGGGCTGGGCGTCGCCCCGTTCGCCACCGCCGTCCACACCCGTCTGCGCCGCGGTCCCGCCGGTACCTGGCGGATGAGCTGGGCCAACGCCGGTCATCCGCCCCCGCTGCTGGTGCCCGCCCACGGACCGCCCCGCCTCCTCACCGGCGCCGGCGAGGACCCGCCCCTCTGCGTCGGCCCGCGCGCCCGCCGCGTCACCCACCAGCACACCCTGCACCCCGGTGACACCGTCCTGCACTACACCGACGGCCTCGTCGAGCGCCGTACCGCGCCTCTCGACCAGGGCCTCCGGCGTCTCGCCGAGGCCGCCGCCCGCCACCGCGACCAGCCCCTCCCCGAACTCCTCCTGCTCCTCGACGACCTCTCGGACCACCGCGACGACACGGCGATGCTCGCCTTCCGCGCGGGCCCGGAGCCGACCCCGTAGGGCTCGGAGCCGACCCCGTAGGGCTCGGAGCGCACGGACATCCCGCCGATTCCGGCGCAGGGGTCTGGTCATCCCGGGCCGCAGACCCCACCATGCTTCCGACTGCCCACGCGTCACACGTCGTAGGGGGAAGAGTGCCGAAGAAGCCCGTCCGGCGGCGTCGCGTCCGGACCGCCGTCCCGCTGCTCGCCGCCGTCGCGTCCCTGCTCGGACCCACGGCCACGGTGCACGCCGAGGGGCCCGCGCGCGCCGGCGCCCGTACCCCCGTCGTCTTCGTCCACGGCTACAACGCCGACCCGGGCGTCTGGGGCGGCCTGCGCGCCGACTTCGCGGCCGACGGGTACACGGACGCCGAGCTGTTCTCGTTCGGATACGACACCCACCGCTCCGTCAACGAGGTCCTGTCCGGCGAACTCGCCGTCTACGTCGACGAGGTGAAGCGCCGGACCGGCGCGAGCCAGGTCGACCTCGTCGCCCACTCCTTCGGCAGCCTCGTCACCCGCTGGTACGTCACGTTCGACCCCGCGGGCCGGTCCTCCGTCTCCCACTGGGTCTCCCTCGCCGGGCCCAACCACGGCACGAGCACGGCCTGGGCCTGCGCCCTGTGGGACCAGGCGTGCCGCGACATGACCCCCGGCTCCTTCGTACAGAGGGGCCTCGCGTCCTCCGACGAGACCCCCGGCGCCGTCCGCTACGCCACCTGGTGGTCGAACTGCGACGAGGTCATCAACCCCGACAGCAGCGTGCTCCTCACCGGCGCCGCCAACAACGCCGCCGGCTGCCTCGACCACAACGCGCTCCTGAGTGACGACGGGGTCTCCGCGGGGGTGCGCGCCTTCCTGCGCTCCTGAGGAGACGGCCTGGGGCGCGCGCCGATCCGCCCCGGGCCAGGCCGTCGCTCCCCGGGCCGCCCGGCCGTCGCTCCCCGGGCCCGTCCGTCGCGCCCGGGTCGTGCGGGGGCGGTCGCCGGGGGCAACGGGGCGACTTTCGGGGGAGATCCGGGGAGTCGCGCCGCCCCGCCCCCGCCCGTCACCTACTCTCCCCGGGACCGACGCCCCGTCACCGAGGGAGAACCCATGCCTTCCCGCCTCAACCCGTACATCAACTTCGACGGAGACGCCCGCCAGGCGCTCGACTTCTACCACGGCGTCTTCGGCGGCACGCTGGAGGTGAACACCTACGGCGACGTCGGCGGCGAGCAGGCCGGCGACGCCGCCGAGAAGATCATGCACGGCATGCTGGAGACCGAAAACGGCTTCACGCTCATGGCCGCGGACGTCCCGCCGGGCATGAGCTTCGACCCGGGGACCAACATCTCGGTGAGCGTCAGCGGCGACGACGCCGACGAACTGCGCGGCTACTGGGACAAGCTGTCGGGCCACGGCACGGTCGCCGTCCCGCTGGAGAAGCAGATGTGGGGCGACGTGTTCGGCATGTGCACCGACGGGTTCGGCATCACCTGGATGGTCAACATCGTCCAGGCCAAGGGCTGACGCACCCCCTCCCGCACCCGCCCACCCCGCTGCCGGCCGTCGGCGGGCGGGGCGGGCGACGCCGGTGCCGGGCGCCCCGGGGCCGCCAAAGGGCTGTCGCACGCAAGCTACTCGACGGTAATCTGCGGCCCCTGTCCGTGACATGGGGGAGTGGATATGGGTACGGCCATGCGTTTCGATCCGGACGTCGAGCACCTCAAGACCCGCGCCGCCCTGGCCGATGTCCTGCCCCGGCTCGTGAGCCTGCTGCGGGCCGTGCCGGACCGGGACGCCGCCTCCGGGGTCCCCGTCTGGACCGTGGGCGACGTCGGAGCCCATCTCGCCTCCGCCTTCCTCGCGTACGGCGCCCTCGCCCGCGGCGACGACTCCACGGACTGGGACGGCATCCTGCCCCCGGGTGACGGCCGCCTCGACGAGCGGGTCACGGCCATGAACGCGACGGCCATCGGCCTCTTCGGAGACGACGAGCGCGCCCGCCTGGGCGACCTCGTCGCCGAGCACGGCGCCGCGTTCCTCCGGGACACCGCCCCTCTGGCCCCGGACACCCTCGTCACCGTCCCCTGGTTCCGGCAGCGGCTGACCCTCGCGGCCCTGACCGGGCTCCTGCTCGGCGAGAGCCTCGTCCACGGCCTCGACATCGCGCGTGGCGCCGGACTCCCCTGGACCGTCCGCCCCGTCGAGGCGATCCTCGTCCTCGGCCAGACGATGCCGACGATGATGTCCCTCGCCTGCGACACCGAGAAGGCGGCGGGCACGACCCTCGCCCTCGACCTCGTCGTCACGTACGGCGGCCCCCGCCTCGCCGTCGTCGTCGAGGACGGCGCGATGACCGTCACCCGTGACGCCCCGCCCCGCTCCTACGACTGCCGCCTCACCGTCGCCCCCGTCACCTTTCTCCTCGTGGCCTTCCGCCGCACCCCGGTGTGGAAGGCCGTCGTTTTCGGCCACCTGCGTGCCGGCGGCCGCCGCCCGTGGCTCGCCGCCCGGCTGCCGCAGTTGATCGCGAGCCCCTGAGGGGTGCGCCGGGGCCGCTGACGGCCGCGGTGACGGCGTGCGTGCTCAGGACGCCGCCCGCGCGCACTCGGGGGCGGGTGCTCGTCCGCCGGGCCCGTCGCCCCCGCCGCGCGCGGTCGGCCGCGGCTCCCCGGTGCCGACGGCCGTGCCGTGCGGGCCCACCACGCGCGCCGGCGACGACCGTTCCACGGAGAGGAGTACGGCGGCTCCGGAGCACATCGTCAGGGCGAGGACGGTCCAGAGGTGCCGGAGCCCGTGTCGAGGAGGAGGCCGAGGAGCAGGGGGGTGACCGTGCGGCAGAGGAACCACGAGAGTTGCGGTCCACCTGGTCGACCAGCGCCGACTCCTCGCGGGGGCGGGCGACGACGATCAGGCCCGGCTCGCCGGTCTCCTCGCCCGACTCGCCGCGACGGTCGGCCGGGACGAGAGCTGAGCGTCCCCGGGCCCCGTCGCCGGACCGCCCGGGTCAGGAGCTCCCGGGGGTGGCGAGACGGCGGACGAGGTCCGCCTCGGAACGCTCCGCCGCCGGGTCGTGCCAGAAGTCCACGGGGACGCCCCGGATGCGGCGCCCGCGCGGGTCGAGGATCTGACCGGCCAGCTTCAGCGGCCACAGGGTCACCGCCCGGTCGGTGACGGTGAGTTCGGGGAACCGGGCGTACAGCCGCGTCTCGAAGGCGGCCATGTCCTCCACCGACCGCAGCCAGACCGTCAGCAGCAGGTTGTGGGGACCCGAGAGGGAGGCGCAGAGGCGCGTCTCGCGCTGGGCGATGAGCTGCGCGGTGATCCGGGCCGTCGCGTCGGGCGGCGCGACGCCCCACAGCGTGACGGCGACCGGCCAGCCGGAGAGGTACCGGGCGACCTCGCACCGGTAGACGAGGGCGTTCTCGCGGTGGAAGCGGTCCAGCCGCCGCCGGACCGTACTGGCGCTCGCGCCGGCGCTCTTCGCCAGGGCGGCCACGGGCCGGCGGCAGTCCTGTGCGAGCAGGGCGAGCAACCGGTGGTCGAGCGCGTCGGCCGAGGGCAGGCCGCGGCCGAGCCGCCCGCCGCCCGCCGGATCCCGCGAGAGGTTCTCCCGGCCGCCCGGCGCGAGCCGGTCCAGACGCCAGCGACTGCCCACGGCGTGCACGGTCGACGCGATCTGCGACCGGGTCGCCGCGACCCCGGGCAGCGCTTCCAGACGCAGCCCCACATAGCGGCCCAGCGCCGCGTGGTCCGGGAACGCGGCGGTGAGGACCAGGTCCCGCGCGCCCGTGACGTGGTCGATCGTGATCAGGTGCGGGTCGTCCACGATGGCGGCGGCCACCTCGTGCAGCGTCCCCGCTTCGCAGTCCACCTCGATCACGGCGACCGTCGGCGGTGTCGGACCGATGCCGGAGGGGTGACAGCTCATCCAGGCGTGACCGGCCTCGGTCAGACGCCTCCAGCGACGCGCCACCGTCGAGGCGTCGGCGCCGACCGCCGCGCCGATCCGCTCCCAGCGGGCGCGCGGCGAGGTCTGGAGCGCCGTGATCAGCAGGTGGTCGAGCTCGTCGAGGACACCTGGCGGCGCGGCGGATTCCAGCAGTGGAAGGCTCATGAGCGGTGGTTTCCTGCGGATGATCTCTGTCATTGATGCGGGTCGCCACCATACACACATGTCTCTGCTGCACGATGCCCACCGTCTGGCCCCCGTCCTGACCGCCCTGCGCCACGCACTGCACCGGGAACCGGAGCTCGGCCTGGACCTCCCGCTCACCCAGGCGAAGGTGATCGCCGCCCTCGACGGCCTGGGCCTGGAGATCACCCGGGGCGAGGCCCTCAGCTCGGTCACCGCGGTCCTGCGCGGCGGCCGCCCCGGCCCCGCCGTCCTCCTGAGGGGCGACATGGACGCCCTGCCCGTCCAGGAGGACACCGGCGTCCCGTACGCCTCGGTCCTCGACGGCCGGATGCACGCCTGCGGCCACGACCTGCACACCGCCGGACTCGTCGGCGCCGCGCACCTCCTCGCGGCCCGCCGCGACGAGCTCGCGGGGGACGTCGTCCTGATGTTCCAGCCGGGCGAGGAGGGCCAGGGCGGCGCGCGGATCATGATCGACGAAGGGGTGCTCGACGCCGCCGGAGAACGGGTCGTCGCCGCGTACGCGCTGCACGTCGTCTCCCGCGGCGCCCCGACCGGCTTCGCCGCCACCCGGCCAGGACCCATGCTCGCCGCCTCCGACACCGTGCACGTCACCGTGCGCGGCGAGGGCGGCCACGGCTCCTCGCCGCACGCCGCCACCGACCCGGTGCCCGCCCTGTGCGCGATGGTCACAGCCTTGCAGACCCTGGTCACCCGCGAGATCGACATCTTCGACCCGGCCGTCGTCACGGTCGGCCGCCTCGAAGCGGGCACCGCCGCCAACGTCATCCCCGAGTCCGGGCGCTTCTCCGCCACGGTCCGGACCTTCTCCGACGCCTCCCGCGCCACCGTCCGCACGGCGTTCGAACGGACCGTGCACGGCGTCGCCGCCGCCCACGGAGTACACGCGGAGATCGACTACGTCCACCAGTACCCGCCGACCGTCAACCACGACGGGGAGGCCGCCTTCGCGCTGGCCACCGCACGCGAGGTGCTGGGCGAGGACAGGGTCTTCGCCGCGCCCACCCCGATGGCCGGCTCCGAGGACTTCTCCTTCGTCCTGCGCGAGGTGCCGGGGGCGTTCGTCGGACTCGGCGCCTGCCCGGCCGGCACCGACCCCGCGACGGCCCCGATGAACCACTCGCCGCAGGCCGTCTACGACGACGCGGCCCTGCCCCACGCCGCCGCCCTGCTCGCCGGCCTCGCCCTCCGCCGCCTCACCCGCACCACGTCCGCCGCCGCGGCCCCCCTCGTCCCCCAGGAGTGACCATGTCCCACCCCACCGGACCGGAGGCCGGAGCGGGGCGCCCGCCCGTGCCCGCCGTCGGTGCCGTCGTCGGCCTCCTCGTGTTCTTCGAGATCACCAGCGGTGTCATCCAGACCGGCATGGCGCCGCTCCTGCCCGATCTCGCCGCGCACCTCGGCGTCGACGCCGTCGCCACCAACTGGATCGTCTCCGTGCAGCTCCTCGCCGCCGCCGTGTGCGTCCCGCTCTTCGGGCGCCTCGGCGACCTCCACGGACACCGGCGCATGCTCAGGATCGCCCTCGGGCTCATCGCCGCGGGCACCCTGATCGTCGCCCTCGCCGACAGCTACGCCCTGCTCCTCCTGGGGCGGCTGCTCCAGGGGCCGGTCGCCGCGCTGCTGCCGCTGGAGATCGCCCTCGTACGCGACCGGCTGCCGGTCGCGGGGGCCCGGCGGGCCATCGCGCTGCTCGTCGGCTCCCTCGCCCTGGGCTCCCTCGCGGGCGGCGTGGTCATGGGGGCGCTCCACTCCGCCGTGGGGGAGCTGCGGCCGGTCCTGCTGGTGCCCGCCGTCCTCGCCCTGATCTGCGTGCCCGTCTCCTTCGTGGCGGTCCCCGAGTCCGCCCACCGGGCGGGCGGCCGGGTCGACTGGCCCGGCGTGGCCCTGCTCGGCGCCGCCGTCCTCGCCCTGCTCAGCGGTGTCGGCGCGGCGGAGGACGGCGCCTGGGGCAGCCTTCCGGTCCTGGGACCGCTGCTCCTCGGCGCGGCCCTGCTGGCCGCCTGGGTCGTGGTCGAACTCCGTGCCGGGGAACCCCTGGTGGACCTGCGGGCCCTGGCCGGCCGCGAGGCCGCGCCCTTCTATCTGGGGGCCTTCCTCTTCGGCATCTTCTACTTCGGCAGCCAGGCCCCCAACGCCACCTTCTTCGCCGCCGAGCCCGCGACGGCCGGGTACGGCTTCGGGATGACCGCCCTGGCGATCTCCCTGGTCTCGCTGCCCGGGTACGTCGCCGCCGTCCTCGGCTCCTTCGCCACCGCGGCCGTGGCCCGGCGGATCGGCTACCGGCCCACCCTGGTGGCGGCGTTCGCCCTGGTGACCGCGGCGTTCCTCCAGTACGCCCTGCTGCACGACGTCGTGTGGCACATGGCGGCCGGCTCCTTCTTCCTCGGGCTCGGCATCGGCCTGGCCCTGGGCGCCATGCCCACCGTCATCGTGGAGGCGACCGAGCGGTCCCGCACGGGTGTCGCCGCCGCGCTCTACAACAACGTCAAGACCCTCGGTGGCGCGGTCGCCGGCGGCGTCTTCGCCTCGCTGCTGGGGGCGTTCACGTCCTCCGGGGGAGGGGAGCCGGCGGAGAACGGCTACCGGGCCGTCTGGCTCGTCGCCGCGGCCTGCGCCGCGCTGGCCGCCGTACTGAGCGCGCTGGCCCACCGTCAGGAGGGGGCGTCCGCGGCGACGACGGGCCCCGCGACGGGCGAGGTGGTGGACGAATTCGACCAATCGGCCAGTCGCTGATCGAAACTCGATCAATCGACAGGATTGCATTGACTCGATCATCGGTCGCACCTAGCTTCTGGCGGCACCGGACCGTCAGAAAGGTGCCGCACCGTGACCACCAGACCCATGCCCCTACGGCAGTCGATGAGCCGAGGGCTCCTCGCCGTCGTCCTCGCGCTCGGAGGGGCCGTCGCCGTCGCCGAGGCCCCCGCCTCCGCGGCGGGGGCCACCACCCACGTCGACTGCTCGCGCCCGGCCGCCGGCGACGGCGGCCAGGCGACGCCCTTCAACAGCATCGCCCAGGCCAACGGCCGGACCTACGGACCCGGTGACACGCTCGCCTTCGCCGCCGGGACCACCTGCACCGGCTCCCTCGCCCCACGGGGCAGCGGAACCGCCGCCGCCCCGATCACCCTCACCGCCTACGGCACCGGCGCCCTGCCGGTGATCGACGGCGGCGGCGCCGCGAGCGCCGTCACCCTGACCGACCAGGACCACTGGCGCATCACCGGCCTCCGGCTGACCAACCCCGCCGCCACGCTCGCCCGCCGCACCGGACTGCGGATCTCGGCCACCGACGGCACGGCGCACCGCGGCTACGACATCGGCGGCCTCGTCGTGGACCGCGTCGCCGGCCAGACGAACAAGAACGGCCCGACCACCGAGGACTTCGTCCAGTCCGCCGGCATCGTCACGGGCGCCACCGGCGCCGGCTCGACCCTCAACGACGTCCACGTCCACGACAACCGGATCTCCGACACCGGCGGCGGGGGTATCAAGGTCCGCGTGGGCTCCCTGGCGGTCAAGGGGACCGGCGTCCTCATCGAGGACAACGTGGTCAAGGACGTCGGCGGCGACGGCATCATCGCCAGCTACGCCGACGCGCCGCTCATCCAGTACAACAACGCCTCCGGCGTCGGCAACGGCGTGTACCCCTTCTCCGGCGGCAACTTCGCCGGCATCTGGGTGCTCGGCGACCACAACCCGACCATCCAGAAGAACGCCGTGTACGGCATCACCCGGATGTCCGTGGCCGACAGCCAGGCGTTCGACTGCGACTGGGGCAACACCGGCACCTGCACGATCCAGTACAACTTCAGCCGCGACAACATCGGCGGCTTCTTCCTCGACTGCGACGGCTGCGGCACCATCGGCGCCGCCCGGCAGGTCATCCGGTACAACATCTCCGAGAACGACTGCCGCATGAGCAGCGTCAGCGCCGGCCGCTCCGCCCTGCACATGTACAACAACGTCTTCTACTGCACCGACAGGAAGCTCAGCATCACGCTTCCCGACGAGAGCGTCGTCGAGAACAACATCTGGGTGGGGACCGCCGACTCCCGGCTCCCGACCGCAGTGGGCGTCTCCTGGCTCTGGAACGTCTTCCAGGGCGTTCCCCGGCCCACGGCCAACGGGATCGTCGGCGACCCGCACTTCGTGAACCCCGGGACCGGCGGCGACACCCTCCAGTCGGCCGACGGCTACCGGCTGCGCGCCACCTCCCCGGCCCTGAACAACGGCTCCGTCGTCAGTGGCAACGGAGGACGCGACTACTGGGCGAACCCGGTGTCCGGGACCGCCAAGCCGCACCGCGGCGCCTACAACGGTCCCGGCCTGTAAGCACGTTCGCCCGGTCTGTCCCTCGTGACGCGCCCTCGACGGGCCCGCTGCTCCCGCCCGACGCGAACGTGTGCGTTCCCGGCGGGAGTTCGCGGGAAGAAGTGAGGAAAGTGGAGGCGATGCGGAGAAGGTTTTAAGAAACCTTGTTGAATAACCCCTGACCCCCGGTACGGTCTTGATTTGCTCCTGCCAATCCGCACAGGGTTCTCTCGAACGTTTGACGCCCCACACGTCAACACGAGGAGAGAACCACTTCCATGGCAACTCACAAGCGATCGCGCGGTCTTCGCAACGCAGCCATAGCCGCAGGTGTGGCAGGTGCCGCCACCGTGGCCCTGCTCGCGGGCAACATCGCCGGGGCGGCCGCCCCGGCCGAAGGGACCGTGTACGGACTCGGCGCCCCCGGCGCCGTGGACGGAAGCTTCGTCGTCATCCTCGACGCATCCGCGAACAAGGAGGCCCTCGCCAAGAAGTACGGCGGGACCCTCCAGCGCTCCTACGGCTCCGAGGTCAACGGCTTCTCCGCGTCCGGCCTCACCGTCCAGGAGGCCAAGCGCCTCGCCGCCGACCCCGCCGTCGGCACGGTCGTGCAGAACAAGCGGTTCAGCATCAACGAGACCCAGGAGAAGCCCCCGTCCTGGGGCCTGGACCGGATCGACCAGGCCGAGACGGCCGGCGACGAGAAGTACACCTACCCCGACGCCGGCGGCGAGGGCGTGACCGCGTACGTCATCGACACCGGCGTCCGGATCACCCACCAGGACTTCGGCGGCCGCGCGACCCACGGCTTCGACGCCGTGGACAAGGACGACTCGGCCGACGACGGCAACGGCCACGGCACCCACGTGGCCGGCACCATCGCCGGCACCGCCCACGGCGTCGCCAAGAAGGCGAAGATCGTCGCCGTCCGCGTCCTCGACGACAACGGGTCCGGCACCACCGAGCAGGTCGTGGCGGGCATCGACTGGGTGACCGAGCACCACTCCGGTCCCTCCGTCGCCAACATGAGCCTCGGCGGCGGCGCCGACGAGGCGCTCGACGCCGCCGTCAAGCGCGCCATCGCCTCCGGCGTGACCTTCGCCGTCGCCGCCGGCAACGAGTCCTCCGACGCCGGCCAGGGCTCGCCCTCCCGGGTCCCCGAGGCCATCACCGTGGCGTCCAGCACCAAGGACGACGAGCAGTCCGACTTCTCCAACTTCGGCGCCGTGGTCGACCTCTACGCCCCCGGCTCCGACATCACCTCGGACTGGAACGACAGCGACACCGGCGTGAAGACCATCTCCGGCACGTCCATGGCCACCCCCCACGTGGTCGGCGCCGCCGCGCTCTACCTGGCCGCCCACCCGTCGGCGACCCCCGCCGAGACCGCCACGGCCCTGACCGGTGCGGCGACGGCGGACGCCATCAAGAACCCCTCCTCCGGCACCGCCAACAAGCTCCTGAAGATCACCCCCTGATCACCCCCGCACCCCAGGCACCGCAGAAGGCCCCCCACCCCGTGGGGGGCCTTCCCCGTGGCCCCCGTGCACGAGATCCCCGGACCCCCCTCTGTCGCCGGGAACCGGCCCTGGCGAGAATCTGTCCCTGAAGAAGAAGACGGCCACGGCGCCGAGGGGGACGGGGATGAGTACATGGACGGTCCCGGGATACACGGAATCCCGGGAGCTGGGCGCGGGCGCCAGCGGTCGCGTCGTGCTGGCCAGGCACGACGCCACCGGGGTGCCCGTGGCCGTGAAGTACCTGAGTGAACGGCTCCGCACGGACGAGGCGTTCGTGCACGGCTTCCGCTCCGAGGCGCGGCTGCTCGGCGCCCTGGACACCCCGTACGTCGTGGGGTTCTACGAGTACGTCGAGGCGCCCCAGGGCGCGGCCATCGTCATGGAGCTCGTGGACGGCGTCGCCCTGCGCGCCCTCCTCGCCCGGGAGGGCTCCACCGGACCCGAGGCCGCCCTCGTCGTCCTCAAGGGCTCCCTCCTCGGCCTCGCCGCCGCCCACCGGGCCGGCGTCGTGCACCGCGACTACAAGCCCGAGAACGTCCTCGTCGCCGCCGACGGCTCCTCCAAGCTGGTCGACTTCGGGATCGCCACCGGCCGCGACAGCAGGCCGGGCGTCGCCGGCACACCCGCCTACATGGCGCCCGAACAGTGGAACGGCGCACCCGCCGCACCCGCCGCCGACGTCTACGCCGCCACCGCGACGTTCTTCGAGTGCCTGACCGGACGCAAGCCGTTCGCCGGGGACAACTTCGCCGAACTCGCCCTCCAGCACCTGGAGGCGCCCGTCCCCGACGAGCAGGCGCCGGAACCCCTGCGCCCGCTCATCCGACGCGGCCTCGCCAAGACGCCCGACGAGCGGCCGGAGAACGCCGCCGCGTTCGTCAGCGAACTCGAATCGGTCGCCACCGCCGCCTACGGCCCCGACTGGGAGGAACGGGGACGCGGCCGCCTCGCCGCCCTCGCCGCGCTCCTCCCGCTGCTCTTCCCCTCCTCCGGGGGAACCGCCCAGGGCACCACCGTCCTCGCCACCACGACCCTCACCCGGCCGCCGGCCCCGCGCCGCCGCCTCCCCCGAGGGGTGCCCGCGGGGGCGGCCGCCCTCGTCCTCGCGATCCTCTTCGCCGTCGGCGCGCAGGCGGGGAGCGAGGGAGCGGAGGGGAACCGGACCGCCGCCCAGGCGTCCGCCACGACGAACACCGGGCCGAGCACGGCCCCGCCGGACCCGAGCACCGGCCCGACCCCGGCACCGACCACGACGTCCCCGTCCCCCTCGGCCTCCTCCGGGACCCCCACGCCCACCCCGACCGTCACCCCCGAGGCATCCGCCACGGACGACCCCACCACCACACCCACGACCGCCGCGCCGCCGACCGCGCCGCCCACGACCACCACCCCGCCCACGACCCCGCCGACCACCCCGCCGACCACGGCCCCGACCACGACGCCCCCGACGACGCGCCCCGTCTCCGTCCGGGCGGTCTCGGTCACGAGCCTGCGCCAGACCGGTCCGACCACCGGCGAGGCCACCGTCCGGATCACGACCGACGGCACGGGCCCGATCACCCTCCTCGTCGCCTGGTCCACCGGCGACGAGAACGGGTCGCCGGGCGCGCCGGACGGCTCGCAGAGCATCCGGCGCGAGGGCGCCACCGAGTACACCCTCACGCTCACCCACGGTTTCCGCGGCGCCGGCTGTTACTGGGGCGTCCGCGCGACCACGGACCCGGCCGCCGCGAGCGGCGGTTCCTTCCAGCAGATCTTCATCCGGCGGTGTGTGATCACATGAACGACGACGACTACAGCGCCACCGAACTCGGCAGCCACTGGTTCGAACGCCCGGAGCGGGACGCCGAGCCCGACCGCGTCGAGGGCGACGTCCTCCGCTTCGGCCCCGGGGTGACCGCGGTCGCCGCCCGCCGCGCCGAGAACACCCCGACCGCGGCCCAGATCTGGCACGGCACGCTGCCCGGGGCCCCGCTGCCGCCGCCGCCCCGCCGCCGGTGGCCGCTGCGCTACCTCCCGGCCGCCCTGATCCTCGTCGCCGTCCTGCTCTTCCTCGCCTGGCGGGAGTTCGGCCCCCAGGTCGCGGTGAGGTCCGTCGCCGTCACGGCCCCCGGCCCGGCGCTCGCCTGCGACGGCACGGCGAACGTCGTCGGCGTCGTCCGCACCGACGGCCGACCCGGCACCCTCACGTACCACTGGGAGCGCAGCGACGGCACCCGATCGGGCCCCCTGCGCGAGACGCTGGCCCGCGGCCAGGAGGAGGCGCGGCTCCACCTCCTGTGGACCTTTCACGGACCCGGCTCCCACCGGGCCGTGGCGCGCCTCGTCATCACCTCGCCCGCCTCGCACGCGGCCGAGGGGGCCTTCACGTACAGCTGCGACTGATCCTGGCGGAGAGGGCTCAGTAGACGTGTCCCACGTGGGCCAGGGCCTGCTTCAGCAGGATCCCCTGGCCGCCGGGCATCTCGCCCTGCACCGCCGCCGACGCCGCCTCCTGCGGGCTGAACCAGACCAGGTCCAGCGCGTCCTGCCGGGGGCGGCAGTCACCGGTCACGGGGACGACGTACGCCAGGGACACCGCGTGCTGACGCGGGTCGTGGTACTGCGTCACACCCGCCGTCGGGAAGTACTCGGCCACGGTGAACGGCTGCAGGGAGGACGGCACGCGCGGCAGCGCCACCGGACCGAGGTCTTTCTCCAGGTGGCGCAGCAGTGCGTCGCGGACCCGCTCGTGGTGCATGACACGGCCGGACACCAGGGTGCGGCTGATCGTGCCGTCCGCACCGATCCTCAGGAGCAGGCCGATGCTGGTGACCTCCCCGCTGTCGTCCACCCGCACGGGCACCGCTTCGACGTACAGGATCGGCATCCGGGCCCTGGCCGCGTCCAGTTCATCCGTGGTCAGCCAGCCGGGCGTGGTCTCAGTCATGTCGGACATCGCTTGATCATACTTTCCGGGCCCGTGTGCGGCCCAGGTCGTGTGTCTGCCAGCCGGGTGGAGGTTTGTTCGGCAGGTCTCGGGTTCGCTCGTCAGTTCTCGCGCGGACCGAAGATCGTACGGTCCGCCTCGGCGATCCGCAGGTCGTTGATGCTCGCCTCGCGCCGCCGCATCAGCCCGTCGGGCGCGAACTCCCACAGCTCGTTGCCGTGGCTGCGCCACCACTGGCCGTCCCCGTCGCGCCATTCGTACGTGAAGCGCACGGCGATCCTGTCCTCCGTGAACGCCCACAGGTTCTTGCGCAGCGCGTAGTCGTGCTCCTTCTCCCACTTGCGGCGCAGGAACGCCCGGATCTCCTCGCGGCCCGTCAGGAACTCGTCCCTGTTCCGCCACCACGAGTCCGGCGTGTACGCCAGGGCCACCTTCTCCGGGTCGCGGGTGTTCCAGGCGTCCTCCGCGGCGCGGACCTTGAGCGCCGCGGTCTCGGCGGTGAACGGGGGAAGCGGGGGACGGCCGGTGGTCACGCGGTGGCTCCTCGGTGTGGGTGGCGCGGACGAGACCAGCGTACGGGGCTGCCGTGCCGCATCGTCCGTGAACAGGGCCGACGAGAACGGCAGTTCGGTGAACAACGGTCCTTCCGTCCTCCCTCGCCCCCGTCACGCTCCGCGCACCCGGTCGGACAGGGGCGCCGCCTCGCGCGCCCGCCCCCGCCCCACCCCGGCCGGCCGCTACGCCGTCGCCCCCTCCGCCGCCGCGTCCCCGTCACGCGCCCCGCCCTGCCCGGGAAGCGCGGCGGGCAGGAACTGGCGGGCCTGGAGGTCGTACGCCTCACGGAACGCGCCGGTGCCGACGGCCGGGTCCATCAGCTCGGCGAACGTGCCGTGCTCGACGACCCTGCCGCCCTCCAGGACGTAGATCAGGTCGGCGTGACGGACGCTGTGCAGTCGGTGGGTGATCAGGACGGTCGTCTGCCCGGTGCCCGCGAGCCGGTGGATCTGGTCGAACACCCGCTGCTCGGCCACCGGGTCGAGGGCGCTGGTCGGCTCGTCGACGACCAGGACCTGACCGTGCCGGAACCGCGCCCGGGCCAGCCCGATCTTCTGCCACTGCCCGCCGGAGACCTCCTGGCCTCCCCGGTAGCCGCGGGCCAGCAAGGTGTCCAGCCCGCGCGGCAGTTTCGCCACGACCTCGTCGGCGCCCGCGTAGGCCGCCGCCGCGTGCACGGCGTCGTCGTCGATCGCGCTCCCCGGCCGGCCGATCCCGATGTTGACCCGCGCCGTGAAGGGCCACCGCTGGAAGTTCTGCGCCACCATCGCCACCCGTCCGAACAGGCGCGCCCGGCTGGCCTCGGCCGCGTCGACCCCGCCCCACGTCACCCGGCCCGAGCTCGGCATGTGCAGCCCGCACAGCAGCTTCGACACCGTCGTCTTCCCGGACCCGTTCGCCCCCACCAGCGCCACAGTCCTGCCTCGGGGGATCACCAGGTCCACCTCCCGCAGGGACGGCTCCTCGGCGCCCTGATAGGTGAACGTCACCTTCTCGAAGCGGATCGCGTCGAAGTCCTCCGGCACGTCCACCCCCGTCTCCGGGATCGCCCGTCGCGCCGCCTCCACGCACAGCCGCTCCAGGTCGGCGACGAAGAGCGACTCCTCCTGGATGTCGGTCACCCGCAGCACCAGATCCGTGATGCTCGCCGACCCCGCCCGGATCGCCAGCACCGCCGTGCCGCCCACCGCCAGCGCCATCTGCCCGTTCCACAGCAGCAGACCGAGCACCCCGTAGGCCGCCACGGTGGCCGCCCCGCGGGCCCCGTCGGCGAACAGCCCCGTCCGCGCCCCGATCCACGCCAGCCGGGTCTGCTCCCGCTCGCTGGTCTCCGCCATCCCCCGGAAGTGCTCCAGGAGAAACGGACCCACGTCGTGCACCCTGACCTCGCCCGCCGCCTGCTGGTCGATCAACAGCCGGCTGATCAGCTGCGCCGCACGCGCGTGCTGCACGAAACGGTGCCAACTCTCGTACCGCGCCCGGGCCATCGTCAGCGAGCCCCAGGCGCTCGGCAGCGCCATCGCGACCAGCAGCGGCAGCAACGCCACGTGCAGGACCGTCAGCACGCTCGCGGCCGCGACCAGCGAGATCGCCGACGCGACGACGGCCGTGCAGTAACCCACCATCCGCCGGGCCCCGTCCGCGCCCCACTGCGCCGAGTCCATCAGCTTGTGGAAGGCGTCGTCCTCGATCGCGTCCATCTCCACCCGGGCCACCAGACCCAGGTACCGCTCCGTGGCGACCCGTTGGACCTTGGGCTCCAGGACGCCCGTCGACGCGGTCGACGCCGACTTCAGCAGCGAGGACACGATCGCCAGCACCGACACCAGGACCAGCGACGGGAGCGCGGCCCGCAGCCGGTCGGCCAGGACGCCCGCCGCCAGCAACTCGGCCAGCAGCGCGTTCACCGCCACCAGCGAGAACGCCTGCGCCACGCCCCGGCCGACCTCGCTCACCACCACCGTGTACAGCGCGCGCCGGTCGGCCTGCCCGGCCAGCCTCACCGCGACCCCGACCTGCCGCGGAAAGCTCACCGCCATGCTCCACATGCCGAGCCGCGCCCACGTCCCGCGATGCCGGCTCCACCCCTGGTCGAAGGTGAGCTCACCGCCGAACAGCAACTGCTCCGACGCCGAGGGGGAGTTCTTGCCGGGTGCGGTCCGCCCGGGGTCGCCCGTCGTGGCCGTCATGCCTCCCACCCCCCGTCCGGGCGGGCTGAACCGAGGCGACGGACGGGACGCGGGGCCCGCCGTGCCGGCTGCACGGGGACCGGCCGGCGTCGGCCCCGGGGGACGGCGGGAGAGAGGGCGGGGGAGACAGGAAGGGGATACATGGCGGCTTCCGTTCGAGAGTGGTCCGAGACGTCGTGCCGTTCAACGAGGCACCGCCGCTCTCGAACACACGTCTTTCGGACGCGCCGCGCCCCCGTGAACAGGCGAAAGCACGTTCGTGCCGCCTACACCGACCCTTGCCCCGCCCGCCCCGCCGCCGGACCCGCCGATGACCGAAACGCCGACACCCGGCCGAGCGGGTCAGACGGCGTCGCCGGGCCAGGGAACCTCGGTCTCGACAGCCGCGGCGTAGTCGACGCCGGGAACGGAGAACCCGTACAGACGGCGGACCTCGTCGGTGAACCAGTCCAGATCCGCGAGGCCGGCGATGCTGTCGCCGTCGGCGGTCGCCCAGCGCCCGGCGACCGCGTCCTGCACGCCGGGGTCGAGCTCCCAGGTGTCGAGGCGCACCCGGCCCTCGTCGTCCGCGTCGAGGGGGCGGGCACCGGTGAGCCGGTCCCACAGGTCCACGAGCTGGCCGACGGGGGCGACCATCGCGTCGCCGAGGACGCCGCGCAGCAGCCCGACGTACAGGGCGATGCCCGGGATGGCGGTGGAGGACTGGGTGACGGCGGCCGCGTTGACCGACGTCACGGCCCGGCCCCCGACGGTCTTCGCGAGCCGCTCGTCCAGCGTGCGCGCGGTGGCCTCCAGATGGGACTTGGCCGCGCCGATCGTGCCCTGCCGGTAGATCGCGGCGGTGAGCGGCGAGCCGATGTAGGACAGGGCCGCGGTCGTGAAGCCCTGGGCGAGCAGGTTCCGGTCGCCCAGGAACGTGATCCACCGCTCCCAGTCGGCGCCGCCCATCACGGCCACGGTCTGCTCGATGTCATCGCCCTCGGCCGGCGCGGTGGTCACCTCCTTCACCTCCGGCGCACCCTCCGCGTCGAAGACCAGCGTCTTGGTCGTGTACGGCGCCCCCACCGGCCTGAGGACGGAGGAGTACACCTCCCCGCTCACCGGGTCGGTACGGCGCGGGGCGGCGACCGAGTACACCAGGAAGTCGAGCCGTCCACCGAACCGTTCGGCCAGCAGCTCCGCCACCCGCTCCTTCACCGCGTCGCCGAACGCGTCCCCGTTGACGAAGACCATGTCCCGCCCGTGCTCCCGCGCCAGCCGGGCCGTGGCGGCGGTGCGGTACCAGCCGGCCGTGCCGGTGCGCCGCGCCGGCGCCTTCTCGAAGCACACCCCGATGCCCCGGACGCCCACCCGGGCGAGACCGGCGATCGTCGCGGCCAGCCCGTACCCGGCGGACGACCCGATGACCAGCGCCACCGGCCCCTCACCGCCCGGGGCGGCCTTTCCGGGGACCGCCTCCCACATCTCGTCCACCAGCCTCCGGCAGCCGCCGGGGTGCGAGTCCAGGAAGAGGAAGCCCCGGCTCTTCGGTGCGATGACGCGTTCACTCATGGTGTGGTCCCCAGCTGTCTCGTCACGGAACGGTCCGCGGCGGCCACCTCGGCCACCCCGTTCCGTCAGTCTGCGTCCCCGCGGAGGGCCGCAATGATCTTGGCCGCGACAAGGATGCCGGGTGCACCTTGGAGGATCTCCACCATGCCGGGGCCCGCGTGATCACCGTCCGGGCCTCCACGTCCGCCGACCGGGGCCTCCTGCGCACCGGCGCCTTCACCGCTCCCTACAAAGACTCCCGGCCGTCCGTCCCGGACGCGTCGACGGCGATCCCCAGTCGCTCGGACACGGCTGTGAGGGCCGCGCCGAGGGGCAGTGCGACCCGCGTGCGGGCATGGGTGTCGCCCCGGGTGGGGTCGCGGTTCACGATCACGACGGGCGTACCGGCGTCCGCGGCCTGGCGCACGAACCGGAGGCCCGACATCACGGTCAGCGACGAACCGAGGACCAGCACCGAGGCGGCCTCCCGCACGAGGGCCCGGCACTGGTCGACGCGCCGCGGCGGGACGTTCTCGCCGAAGAACACCACGTCCGGTTTGAGGATGCCGCCGCAGAGCGCGCAGGGCACCACGCGGAAGTCGCCGACCTGCTCGTCGGTCAGATCGGCGTCGCCGTCCGGGTTCACCCCGGCGGCCACCGGAGCGAAGCCCTCGTTCGCCTGCTCCAGCCGCCGGGCCAGCTCGCGCCGGGGACTGAACACGCCGCACGACAGGCACACCACCCGGTCGAGCCCGCCGTGGAGCTCCACGACCCCGTCGCTGCCGGCCGCCTGGTGCAGCCCGTCCACGTTCTGGGTGATCACACCCGACAGCAGCCCCTGCCGGCCGAACGCCGCCACGGCCCGGTGACCCGCGTTCGGCAGGGCCCTGCCGAAGGTGCGCCACCCCAGGTGACTGCGCGCCCAGTACCTCCGCCGGGCCTGCGCCCCGCCCGTGAAGTCCTGGTACGTCATCGGGGTGTGCCGGCTCAGGCTCCCGCCTTCGCCCCGGTAGTCGGGAATCCCCGACTCCGTCGAGATCCCGGCCCCGCTCAGCACCAGCACACCGCCGGCCCTCAGCACCTCGGCCACCGGCTCCAGGTCCGTGGTGCCCGGCGGCAGGCCCTCGGTGGGCGTCCAGCTCAGAGTGGGGCGCATACGCATGCAGCCAGGGTACGAAACCACCCGCGCGAACGGCCTCCGCAGAGGCCGACGGGGTCGTAGCGGGCCGGCCGTTCCGGGCCGACCGGACGCGTGCGGCCGGGGCGCGTCCGGTGCGCGAGGGCCGTCCCGCCACCGCGCGTCACCGGGGTCGGCCCGCACATTCGTCGCCCGATCCCCCTTACCCGGCGGGGGGTTCGCGCCTTAGCCTCACCTCTGCTCGCAAGTTACCTGCCAGTCACCCTCGTGTGGGGGTGCCCCGGGCCCGGAGGTCGCCATGAGTTCCGCGCAGTACCAGCTGGAAAGCCGCCCGCACTCCGTGGCGCACCTGTTCCTTACGCGGGTCGAGGCCACCCCCGGCCGGGAGGCGTACCGGTATCCCGTGGCGGTCGAGGGCGGCGCCGAGGGCGCCGAGGAGTGGCGCTCGCTGACGTGGGCGCAGACCGCGCAGCGCGTGAAGGCGATCGCGGCCGGACTGCTCGCGCTGGGACTGCGGACGGAGGAGCGGGTCGCGATCTCGTCCTCGACGCGCGTCGAGTGGATCCTCGCCGACATGGGCGTCATGTGCGCGGGCGCGGCGGCGACCGCCGTCTATCCGAGCACCAACGGCGAGGAGACGGCGTACATCCTCGCCGACTCCGGCAGCCGCGCGATCTTCGTCGAGAACGCCGAGCAGCTGGCCAAGGTCGTCGCCCACAAGGGCGACCTGCCCGCGCTCGGATACGCGATCCTCTTCGACGCGACGGCCGGCACGGCCGGGAGCGACGGACTGGAGGTGCTCACCCTCGCCGAGCTGGAGCAGCGCGGCGCCGACCACCTCGCGCGGCACCCCGACGCCGTCGAGACGACCGTCCGGGGCATAGCCCCCGAGCAGCTCGCGACCCTCATCTACACCTCCGGCACGACCGGCCGCCCCAAGGGCGTGCGCCTGGTCCACGACTGCTGGTCGTACCAGGGCGTCGCCCAGGAGGCCACGGGCCTCGTCCTCCCCGACGACGTGCAGTTCCTGTGGCTCCCGCTGTCCCACGTCTTCGGCAAGGCGCTGATCTCCGGCCAGGTGCGGTCCGGCCACGTCATGGCCGTCGACGGCCGCATCGACCGCATCGTCACCAACCTGCCCGTCGTCCGGCCCACCGTGATGGCCTCCGCGCCCCGGGTCTTCGAGAAGGTCTACAACGGCATCGCCGCCCGGGCGCGCGCCGAGGGCGGAGCCAAGTACAGGATCTTCCTCTGGGCGGCCAAGGTCGCCCGCGACCACGCCAGGACCGGCCAGGAGCAGATGATCGCCACGGGCCGGCGCCGGGTCCCACTGTCCCTGCGCCTCCAGCACGCCCTGGCCGACCGGCTGGTCTACGGCAAGATCCGCGCGGCCTTCGGTGGCGCCCTCCGCGGCAGCGCCTCGGGCAGCGCCGCCCTCGCCCCCGACATCGGCTACTTCTTCGCCGGCGCCGGCGTCAACGTCCTGGAGGGCTACGGCCTCACCGAGACCAGCGCGGCCTGCACCGTCAACCCCGCCGACGACTTCCGCGTCGGTACCGTCGGCAAGCCCCTGCCCGGCACCGAGGTCCGCATCGCCGAGGACGGCGAGATCCTCCTGCGCGGTCCCGGCATCATGCGCGGCTACCACAACCTCCCCGACAAGACCGCCGAAGTCCTGGAGAGCGACGGCTGGTTCCGCACCGGTGACATCGGCGAGATCGACAAGGACGGCTACGTCCGGATCACCGACCGGAAGAAGGACCTCTTCAAGACCTCCGGCGGCAAGTACGTCGCCCCCACCGAGATCGAAGGGCGCTTCAAGGCCCTCTGCCCCTTCGCCAGTAACATCCTCGTCCTCGGCAACGGCCGCAACTACTGCACCGCCCTCGTCACCCTCGACGAGACCGCGATCATGCCCTGGGCCGCCTCGAACGGCCTCGCAGGCCGCCCCTACGCCGAGGTCGTCACCTCCCCGGAGGTCCACGCCCTCGTCGACGGCTTCGTCCAGCGCGTCAACGCCGACCTCCAGCGCTGGCAGACCCTCAAGAAGTTCTCCGTCCTTCCCCGCGACCTCGACGTCGAGCACGGCGAACTCACCCCCAGCCTCAAGGTCAAGCGCCCCTTCGTGGAGACTGAGTACGCCCACCTCGTCGAGGCCATGTACGAGGGCTCGCGCGAAGCCTGATCCGCCCCGGCGGTCCGGCAGGGCGGAGCAGGAGCGGTACCGGACGGCCGGAGCGGGCGTGTGAGCGGGCGGACCGGCGAGAGGACCAGGAGGCGCCCCGGCGAGCCGAGTGGACTGGACGGGCGTAGTCACCGGGCTGTCAGGCGCGCCCCCCGCTGTCAATCAAGGTTGACACGCCCCTCCTGTCAACGTACGTTGACAGCATGACCGATGCGACCGATCTCGCCGCGCGAGCCGGCGACCGCGACCCCCGGGTCGGGCTACGGGCCGTCTCCGCGCTCCGGCGACTGCTGGAACAGCTGGAAGCCGTTCAGGTGCGCAGTGCGCGCAATCAGGGCTGGTCGTGGCAGGAGATCGCCACCGAGCTGGGTGTCAGCCGGCAGGCCGTCCACAAGAAGTACGGGAGGCAGTGATGTTCGAACGCTTCACCAAGGCCGCACGCTCCACCGTCCAGGGCGCGGTCGAGCACGCCGAGCGGAGCGGCGCGGGGGCTGTCACCCCCGAGCACCTGCTCCTCGCCCTGCTCGACCGCGAGGACACCCCCGCCGCCTCCGCGCTCCACGTCCTCTGCCCGCCCGACCGCCGCCCCTCCCTCCTCTCCGCTCTCGCCGACTCCCGGCGCCGCGCCGGCCTCTCCCGCGCCGACACCCACGCCCTCGCCGACCTCGGCATCGACGTCGGCGCCATCGTCGCCCGCGTCGAGGAGTCCCACGGCCCCGGCGCCCTCTCCGCCGACCGCGAGGACCCCCGCCGCCGCTCCGGCCGACGCCCCTTCTCCCGCGACAGCAAAAACGTCCTGGAGAAGTCCCTCCGCGTCGCCCTCTCCCGCAAGGACCGCGAGATCAGCGACGCCCACCTCCTCCTCGCCCTCACCCTGACCGGCGGCGTCATCGCCGAAGCCCTCGCCGACCACGGCGTCACCTACACCTCGGTGGAGACCGCGGTCTCCACCCCGGCGACCTCCTGACGCGGGGGAGTGCCGCGTCAACACCCGCCCTCCCCCTCTCATTTGGCGCCCTCCCCGTTCGGCCACCGCCGTCGCCGCGCCTAAGCCGTCGGCGACGAGCGGCGGGCGACCGGACCCCGCACGAAGCGACGAACGCACCACTAGGCTGCGCCGATGGACCGCGCAGCCGACACACCGGATCATGACCCGATGGCCTCCGCACCCACGAACCCGCGTCGCACGACACCGGACCCCGCCACGCCGGACCGCACCCCCATCCGGCCGGCCCGCACCCGCGCGGCGGCGGTGGCGGCCGCCGTACTCACCATCGGCGCGGGGCTGGGGCTCAGGGCGGTGGCGACGGGAGACGTGGCCAAGTACGGCGGGGACGCGCTCTACACCGTCCTGCTCCTGACGCTCGTCGTCGCGGCCGCCCCGCGCCTGTCGCCCGCCCGGGCCGCCGCGATCGCGCTCGCCGCCAGCTGGACGGTCGAGCTCCTCCAGCTCAGTCCGGTGCCCGCGGAGCTCTCCCGGCGCAGCACCCTTGCCCGCCTCGTACTCGGCTCCACCTTCAACGCACCCGACCTGGCCTGGTACGCGGTCGGCGCCGTCGCGGGCCGGCTGGTCCACTCCGCGCTGCGGCGGTCCCGGCGTGGCACCGGCGGGGTCCCGCGACAGGACTGACCACCTCGTCCCGCCGGCGAAGGGGCGTCCGGGGCGATGGCGAGGCCCTCCTGGCCGTCCCGCATCTCACCAGTGGAGCGGGCGTTCTCCCCCGGCCACCCACCGCACAGCGTCAAGCACCTACGGCAGTTCAGCGCGCACCAGCGCCCGCGCGAACGGCTCGCCGGTCCGTCGCGCGTACGTCATCCGCTCGCGCACCTCGCTGAGCGTGCGCGGACGGTAGCCCGGCCCGCCGCAGCAACTCTTGCGGAAGCGGACGCCGGCATGCAGGAGGACCGAGAGGGTCCGCCAGGCGGCGGTGTCGCGGCGCCGGGGAGTGGCGAAGGCGGAGCCCACGTGGATGAGCGGCCGGGCGCAGCGCGGGCAGAGCCGTGCGTGGTCGCCGAGGTAGGGCTGCTTGTAGGAGGCCCGGCAGGGCAGGCAGACGTAGGAGGTCTTCGCGTGGGCCATGTAGGCCAGGGTACGGAGGGCCCGCGAGGAACTCGACCGGGTTTCCCCGTCGGCCGGTCGGGCCGAGACGACAGGCTCAGTACCACGGGCGGGCGTCGGGGGTGGGCAGGGGACGGAGGGTGGGCCGGCGTTCGAGGAGGCGGTTGACGAGGGCGGAGCTGAGGCGGCCGACGGAGCGCAGGTGGTCGTGGTTGCGCGTCATGTCGGCGACGACGCCGAGGCGGTGGACGAGCCGTTCGCGCGCCGAGACGTCGCCCTGGACGAAGTCCTCGGCGGGCACGCGGGCGAGCTGGTCGACGGTGCCGCGATGGGTTCGCTCGACGAGCGCGTCGCCCTGGATCAGCCAGGCCGCGCACGCGTCGGCGAGGTCACCGGGGACGTCCCTGCCGGTGAGGCCGCGCCAGGTGGCCCGGTAGACGTCCTCGACCTCGGCGAGCGGCGCGGCCGTGACCGACAGGGCACACCAGCAAGTGGGAAAGCCGATGCGGAAGTAGGCGAGCTCGATGAGGCCGTTGCCGAGCGAAGCCCGCTCGAAGTCGACGAAGCGGACGCCGTCGGCGGTGCGGAGGTCGTTGCACGGGCAGGGGTCGCCGTGCAGGAGCGCGTGATGCGGCGCAGGGGTCCAACCGGTCCAGGAGATCGGCGAGTTCTCGAGGAGCAGTGGTCGGTACGGGCACGTCGAGCGCCCTGGCCAGGCCGAGGAACGACTCCGCGTCGGCCGCCGTCGGCCCCGACCAGACCGGCAGCGCGCCCGCGTCGGCGGGACCGGTCAGGGCGTGCAGCCGGGCGAGCGACTCCGCGTACGCGGGCATCCAGTCGTCCGTCCTTCCGAGGTCCTCCACGTGTTCGAGGACCATCACCCGCGCGGAAGCGTCCGTGGCGAGCAGCGCGGGAGCCACGGCAGGCCCCGAGGCGCGCCCCGCCAGCCGCAGGCCCTCGACCTCCCGCTCGAAGCGCGTGTGCGCGTCGGCGTCGGTGTCCCCGTCGTCGGTGACCTGCTTGACGATCACCGGCCGCCCGTCCGAGAGCCGGACGCGCCAGACCCGCGACCGCGGACTGCTGTCCAGCAGCTCGGCCTTCTCGGGGGTGCCCACGGCGGCGAGCAGGGCCTCATCGAACGGGCCACGGTTCACCATGCCGCCGAGCCCAGCCGCACCGTCGCCCGCGCCGATCAGTGCCCTGACCTCGGAGAATCCTTCTCGAAGCGCGTGAGTGTGCCGAGAAGTACGAGGCGACCAGGGATCCCGGCCGGACAGCGGCCACCGGTGAGGCGATAGGTGCGATGCGACCGGCCAGGCCGGCGCTGTCATCCGTCGGCCCGCGAACCCTCCAGCGACAGCGCGAAGTCCGCGAGCACCCGGAAGTCGTCCGGACGGAGCCCGATCCGTGGATCGACGTGGTGAAGAAGGCTGCGGGAGGCGGTACGGTGCGCGGCCACGTACGCCGTGTCCCGCCCGCTCAGCTCGTCGTCCACCCAGGCGAAGGGCCGCCCTTCCGCGTACTCCAGCAGGGGAGCCGTCTTCCAGTGCAAGCCGTCCGCCCGTTCCTGGAACAGGGACGCACCGAAGTCGACGAACGGCAGCTCGGGCAGGCCGACCACCGGAGCGATCCAGCGATTGGCCTCCGCCATCCATGTGGTGGCCCAACAGAGTTCGTACCCGAGAGCGAGCAACTCGCCCCCATGGTGCGGGTTGAGCCAGACGCGCAAGGGGCGCCGACGACGGGACGTCGGCTGGGGCCCGTCTTCCGAGGCGTCGCCACCCCGCGGCACCCTGATGGTGGTGTATCCGGCCGGCCGTCGTTCGGGCTGCGCCGCATAGGGGTTGAGTGGCCCGTCGACGTCCAGGAACAACAGGGGTCGACTCATGGTCCGCCTCGCCCCCGCTCGTGATCGCTCGTGCGGCGAGGAGCTCAGCCCCAGTCCTGCAACTGCTGGAGCAGGTCGGCGTCGCCCTCCCTCCGCAGCGAACCGGCCGGGATGCGCATGTACATGAGCAGGGCCATCTCGCTCGCCGTGCCGTAGACGGCGGCGGTGGGCTTGCTCTCGGCGATCTCCGCCGCGGTCAGGCGGGTGAAGCGGGAACCGGCGGCGTCCACCGTCTGGCGCCAGGAGCCGGCCTCGGCTGCGTGGTAGTCCATGGTGGCGGGCTCGCCCGGCCACGGGACCGTGCCGGTGCAGACGGTGGCGAGGAACTCCTCGATGGCGTCGCCCGCCTCGATCGCCGGAAGCTCCTGCGGGGTGCCGGCGGCCAGCTGGGCGTCGTAGGTGTGGATCAGCGACTCCGGGACGCGGCGGCGCGCCACGGCGGCCACCGTGTGCGGCGAGGCCAGTGGCTCCCACCAGGCCCAGCAGCCCCGCTCCGGGCCTGCCTCCCGCAGAGCGGCGAGCAGCTGCTCCGTCGAGTCGGCCAGCCAGGCTATGAGCGCCTCGCGCTCCCTGGGCGCCGCCAGCCCGTCCTTGCTCGGCCGCTCGTCGCCCGGAGCCGTGTTCAGCACGATGAAGGCCCAGAAGCGGTCCCCCTCGCTGAGGTGGTTCGCCAGGTCGTACAGCGTCCAGCCCGGGCAGGACGGAACATCGGCGTCGAGGCTGGGGGCAGCGGCGACGGCGGCGCGGAACGCGGCGGACCGTTCGTCGATCATCCGCAGCAGGGTGGTGAAGGAGAGTTGATCAGTCACCTGGACCTTGTACCACCCGGACCGGGACCCCCGCACTCGATTAAGTTCCCCCAACACACCCACTGCCGGGCACTCTTGGACGTCGCCCGCCCTGGCATCGCCGGATGTCGTGTGAGTGGGTGCCGAAGCCCCATGTCTGGTCCGTGGGGATGCGATGTGCCTGCGCCCAGGGGCTCCACGGGCAGCTCCCCGGGGGCTCCGCCGCCGTGCGGCGAATCGCCCGGATCGAGAGCCGGCTTCCCGTTCCCTTCACCAGTCCCGGCCGGAGGTGAGCTCCTCCGCGTCGGCGTCCGTGAAGCCGTACGCGGACGCGACGAAGCAGAACTCCTCGCAGATCCACTCGCGCGCCACCGTCTCGATCTCGCTCCCCGCTGCCTCGAACTCCTCCTCCAGCAGGTTGAACTCCTCCGTCGCGGCGTGGGTAAGGGCGTACAGGCCGGCCGGCTCCGTCGGCCGCTCGGCCTCGATGCGCTCGCACAGCCGCAGCAGGATCGCCTTCCCGCGGTCGACGACGGGATGCGGGAAGTACGGGTCCTCGTACATGTCCCGCAGGAACGAGTGCCCCGCTATCCGCTGGTTGGTGATCGACATGTCGCTACCCTGCCTTCGCGAAGAGCTGATGCCCCGATCATGCACAGCGCCACTGACAACGACGCCGCCTGCGCCGGTCGGACCCCTCGCCACCAGGGCCTCAGCGGCCTGCCCTAGAAGATGCCGGCCCCGGTGCGGCGGCCCGTCGTTCCGTCGAGGATCTCGCGGAGCCACGGCGTACGGACGGCGGGCAGCCGGGCGAGGGTGGCGTGGAAGGTGCTGGAGTCGACGCGGAAGGGGTAGTGGCGGCGGGGTGGGCCCGGGGGGTAGTCGTCGCGGGCGACGCCGACGGGCAAGCGGCCCCCGGTCGGACGGGGCAGGTACGGCTCGGGGAAGGTCATCGACTTCCATATGCCGAAGGGCAGAGGCACTCGGTAGGCGGAGGTGGCCGGTCCGCTCGGGGACCACATCCGGCCGGACTGGAAATGGACGGGGACGAGGAGGATGTCGGCATCCGTGTCCGGGTCCGGCAGACCAGGGCCCGCGAGGTCGGCGTGCCGGGCCGGGGGGCCCGGGGGCAGCAGGGTGTCGAGGGCACGCCGGAACACCTCGGCCGTCAGGCCGTCCGGGACGGATACCCGCTGTCCCTCCGATGCCACGAGGAGGTGGGCGAGGGCACGGCCGGCGGCGGCTTCCCAGGCGGGGCTCCACGACGACCACCACCTCTCCTCGGCCGAGGGGCATCCCCAGTGCGTCAGCGGCTCGAAGGGCGGCGTGCCCTCCCCGTCCATCAGCTCGCCCCAGGACGCCAGGGAAACCTCGACACCTTCGACACGACGACGGCGTACGCCGGTCGGGTCGAGCCACACCGCCTGCCACAGCGAGCAGTCGTCGATCCGCGTCGCGACCGGCCGTCCGCAGGCCGCGCACCCCATGTTCGGGCCGGCCGCCCCGTCGAGGCCGCAGCAGTACTGGCTCCCGCGGTTCTCCGGCAGCAACACGGTGCCGTGGGCCTCACCCGGCGCGATGACGACGGCTCCGGGCGGATTGTCCGAGACCGAGTGGACCGGCGCGTACAGGCCGCGGGCCTCGGCCTCGCCGGCGTCGAGATCCGCCCACCTCCGCCGCGGCGGCCCCCAGGGCTCCGCCTCCACGGCGAAGGTGCCCGGTTCCATGAGCACGGGGAGCTGGATCCCGTTGCCGAACTTCTGGTGAGCGTGGACCGGCAGGTCTACCTGGGACAAGGGGCCGGTCAGCTCGGCGCCACACCCCGCACACACGAAAACGAACAAACGTCCTCCGCCTGGAAAGGGGTGCATCATCGCACGGCCGCTCGCCTCGCTGAGCAACCGCAACCGTCGTGCCACCGTCGCGCACCCACCGCCACTCCCGGACCCCGGAAGCCCGTGCCGGCGGCTTCGCCCGGCTACATGGCTTCGACGAACGGCGTCCGCCACTCCGGCCGCGGGTCGGCACCGAGAGACGTCCAGTACTCCGTCCCCCGTACGATCACCCCGTCACGGACGGTCCAGAACGACGCCGCACGGAACACCCCGACGCCCTCGTGGGGGACCTCGACCTCGGAGACCACCTGCTCCCCGTCGGCCACGATCCGCAGGACCCGGATCGACCAGCCCTCCGGATACCCGCGGTTCACCGCGACGTAGTTCCCGCCACCCACCATGCGTTCACCACTCACCGGCCACTCGACGACCGCATCCTCCGCGACCAGCCCGGCGACACCGTCCCAGTCACGCGCCTGGATCCGGTCCCACAGCGCTTCCACCACTCTCAACGGCTCCATGGGGGCCCACCTTGTCAGACGCGTCCCCCGCCAGGCGGACGAGTGCCAGCGCCGTCTCCCGGTGAACCCTGCGCCGATGTCGCCGACTTGTGCCACGCATGGGAGCAGGCGCCCTTGCAGTACGTCTCCCGTCGGCGGGTGTCCGCGACGGAGAAGACCGCGACGAGGACGCGGAAGGCCGTGATGTGTTCGTCTTCGGGGAGGCTGGTGAAGCCGTAGCGCGGAGGGTTCATGCAGATCATCACCGCCGGGTTGGCCGTGCGCTTCACCCCTGACCTGGCGACGCCCGCGCGCCCGTCCTCCGCCGTGATGTGCGCCTGCATCGTGTAACCGATGACCTGTTGCAGCACGGTGTGGCGCTCGGCCGCTGACAGACCGGTGAACCATGCCGTTCCGTCCTCCGGCGCCCGGAGTTCCTGCGCGATTTCGTTGACCATGCGTTCGGTCTGGCGGATGAGGGCCAGCTCCTCCTCGTCGTACCGCAGCATGGGCCCATCCTTCCAGAGCGCGAAACGGCCAGTGGGCGAGTAGGCGAGAGCCCGGGGTGTGCGTGGTGGCGGTCGCCGCCGTATCGCCCTCACCCCCATCCCCCTACCCCTCATCACGCCCCGTCGCCGCCCCCACCTCCGTCGCCGTGTCGACAAGGCGTCGTAGCCACACATGGGCGGGGTCGTCGGTGACGCTTCCGTGCCAGAGGGCGCTGACCGTGTAGGTGGGCATGGGGAGGGGTGGGGTTGTGGGAGTGAGGTCGAGCAGGTGGGCGTAGACGGTGGCGGCGTGGGTGGGGACGGTGGCGAGGGCGGGGAGGGTGGCGAGTTGGAGGGCGGCTCCGGCGAAGTGGGTGGTGGAGGCGATGACGCGGCGGTCGAGGCCGCGGGCCTCCAGGAGGTCGTCGACGATGCCGCGCCGGCCGTCGTAGGAGATCAGCAGGTGGGGGTGGGCGAGGTAGTCGTCGAGGGTGAGCGGGGTGCGCAAAGAGAGGAGGCGGGGGTTGAAGAGGCAGGTGTAGTCGGAGGTGAAGAGGGCGCGGCTGCGGTGCTCGGCGCGGTGTGCGGGGGCCGCGGCGATGCCGAGGTCGATCTCGGAGCGGTCGATCATGTCGGCGACGGTGTTGCGGCTGGCCTGGCGTACGGCGAGACGGATGCCGGGCAGGGTCGACATGGCTTCCAGGAGGCGGGGCAGCAGGGCCGCCTCCAGGTCGTCGGACATGCCGAGGGAGAAGGTCCGGCGGGCGGTGGCCGGGTCGAACGGGTCCCGGTCGGTCACCGCTCCGTGGATCAGGCCGAGTGCGGGTTCCACGCGCCGGGCCAGTTCGACGGCGCGCGGAGTGGGCTCGACGCCGCTGCGGGTGCGGGTGAACAGCTCGTCGTCGAAGAGGACCCGCAGGCGTCCCAGGGCGGCGCTCGTGGCGCCCTGGCTGAGGTGGAGCGCGGCGGCGGCCCGGGTGACGCTGCGCTCGCGCAGGAGGGCGGCGAAGACGACCAGCAGATTGAGGTCGGCTTTCCTGAATTCGGTCTCGTAGATGTCGATCATCGCGACAATCAGTTTGCCGGATGGCGAGTGCCGTTTCTAGCGTCGGACCATGACGCCTTCTCCCGCTGAGTCCGCCCGCACCATGACCGTCGCCGTCGTCCAGGCGGCCGCGCCCCTCTTCGACACGCCCGCCGCCGTCGCGAAGGCGGAGGCACTCGTCCGCGAGGCCGCGGGGAGGGGCGCCGAGGTGATCGTGCTGCCCGAGGCGTTCATCGGCGGGTACCCCAAGGGGCTGGACTTCGGCATCACCGTCGGCAGCCGCACACCGGCCGGCCGCGAACTCTTCCGCCGCTACCACGCCGCCGCCATCGAGGTCCCGGGCCCCGAGGTCGAGGCCCTCGCCGCCGTCACCCGGGAGCTGAACGTCCACGCCGTCATCGGCGCCGTCGACCGCCAGGGCGGCACCCTCTACTGCGTCGCCCTCTTCCTCGGCCCCGACGGCTACCTCGGCCTCCACCGCAAGCTCATGCCCACGGCGGCCGAGCGCTACCTGTGGGGCCAGGGCGACGGCTCCACCCTCCCCGTCGTCGACACCGGCGCCGCCCGCCTCGGCTCGGCCATCTGCTGGGAGAACTACATGCCGCTCCTGCGTACCGCCATGTACGCCAAGGGTGTCGACCTCTGGTGCGCGCCCACCGTCGACGACCGCGACTCCTGGCAGGCCACGATGCGCCACATCGCCCTCGAAGGCCGCTGCTTCGTCCTGGGCGCCAACCAGTTCCTGCGGCGCGACGCCTTCCCCGCCGACCTCCACCCCGTCCAGGGGGACGCCCCCGACACCGTCCTCGTCAACGGTGGCTCCGTCATCGTCTCCCCTCTCGGCGAGGTCCTCGCCGGCCCCCTCCGCGACGGCGAGGGCATCCTCACCGCCGACATCGATCTCGACGACCTCGTCCGCGCCCGCTTCGACCTCGACGCCACCGGCCATTACGCCCGGCCCGACGTCTTCACCCTCCACGTCGACGAATCCGTGCGCGGCAACGTGACTTCTCTCTGACGAGCAGGGGAGAGGGGCGGAGCCCGGTGAACGACGGTGACGGAGAGGGCAATCCCGCCGCCTGCCCATACAACTGGCCTACTCTCCATACGTGTTGAGGCGCCTCGTGTGTTGTGCGCCCGGCGCCCTCCGACTCCGTCCCGCGGGGTGAGCGCTCGATTTTCCTGCTCACTCGTACGAACGGCTGAGTAACCTCGGGCGGGGCCGGGTCCGCGACCAGCACGGCCCCCGTCCGTCGTGTATCCGAGACCCTGGAGAACCCCGCATGCGCGTCAAAGCCTTCGACCACCTCGTCCTCAACGTGACCGACGTCGAGAAGGCGTTGGAGTTCTACACCGGCGCCCTGGGCCTCGCGCCCGAGCGGGTCGAGGAGTGGCGGTCCGGCAAGGTGTCCTTCCCCTCCGTGCGCATCGACGAGAGCACCGTCATCGACCTGTTCTCCCGCCCGCGCGGCGAGTCCAACGTCGACCACATCTGTCTCGTCGTCGATCCCCTCGACTGGCAGGAGGTCGTCGACTCCGGCACCTTCGACGTCATCGAAGGCCCGGTCCCGCGCTGGGGCGCCCGGGGCTCGGCCCAGTCCGTCTACGTCAAGGACCCTGACGGCAACACCGTCGAACTGCGCTGGTACCCGCAGGACGTCGAGAGCTGACCGGCCCGACCGAGGGGTGGGCGGGGTCGCGAGCCCGGCCGGCGGGGTGTCACGAGCCCGGCCGGCGGCTGTCTGCGAGCTCGGTCGGTCCGTTCGGGCGGGGGCTCGGCACCCCCTCACGGCCCGCCGAGGAACTCCCGCGCACCACGCAGCCGTGTCCTCGGCCGGGCCTGGGTGCGGCGCCCGGCGCACGTCCAGCGGACCGGTCCTCACCGCGGTCGGCCGGATGCGCCCCACCGCGTCGGGTGGTCCGGCCGGTCTGCGCCTTCTCGCGTCCGTCCTGCTCCTCGCCCGCCGAGGCAAGCTCCCGAGAGGTGGGAGAGCGACGGCGAGGGATGCGACCATGCGGCCATGCACATGGACGCCGATGGAATGACTCCGGTCCCGCGATCCGTCTGGGCGAACGACCTGGAGACCGACGACGGTTACGCCTTCGTGCCGGCCCGTCCCCTTCTCCTTCTCGCGGGCGACAGGATCAGCTTCGCGTCCGACCGGCTCGTCGTCGTGCGCCCGGACGGGGAGCGGCTGACGCCCGAAGGAGACTGGGAGACCCGCTGCCGGTCCCTGGGCGGGCGGCGTCGCCACCGGTAGCGCGCAGAGCGACTGCGCCGCTCCACCGGTGGCGCGCAGCGCCACGGCGCCGTTCCTGGCTCCGGCTTCTGCGCCGTCTCGGGTTCGTCCCCGCGCCGACGGAGAGCGCGCTCGGCGATCCCGCCGGACGGTGCTCCCCTGGCCGACGTGGCCCGGTCGAGCGTCTCGTTGCCCAAGCGGTGGGCGGCGTCCACGCCGTCCGTCCCTCGCTCGACCATCCTGTCGCGCGCTTCCGTGGCCGCGTCCTTCCCTCGTCGCGCCTCCAGCGAACGGCCTTCCCGCTCGATGCCGAGACGACGGTCGAAGGCGACGACGCCGGCCTCGACCTGGTTCCGGGCCAGGTGACCTCCGAGACATGGCCGACCCGTTCCCGGACGGCCACCTCCGAGACATGGCCGACCCGTTCCCGGACGGCCAGCGCCTCCTCGACCACCAGGCCCACGCCGATCATGTCCGCCACCACCGCGTCCGTCTGGGCACGGAGCACGTCGTCGACCTGCTCGTCGATCGTCGCGAGGTAGTCGGTGATCTCCTCCATGGTCTGCTGCCTGGCCAGTTGCGCCCAAGGGCGCCACCCCGAAGACCTTTCGTCATTCCTGCCTGGTCACGGGCGTCTCAGTGGTCGAGACCGTCCACGCCTGGCCGGGGCTGCGTTGGGGCGTAAAGCGGTGGAGCGGACGGACGGGTGTCTGCCACGATCGCCGGATGGGTGCATGGGATGCGGTCGCAGGAAGGGTCGCCGCCGGCGCCACCGTGACGTTCCGGCCGAGCGGCGACTCGATGGTGCCGCTGATCCGGAGCAGACAGCAGGTGGTCGTCGCGCCGGTGGATCCGTCGAAGCTGGAGGTCGGGGACATCGTCCTCGTGCGGGTCGCGGGGACGGTGTACCTGCATCTGGTGTCGTCGGTGGACCCGGCCAGGAAGCGGGTCCAGATCAGCAACAACCGGGGCCGTGTCAACGGCTGGACCAGCCATGACAAGGTGTTCGGCATCTGTGTCTCGGTGGACGGTGTCCCGCGGAAGGCGGCCGAGGGGAAGAGGCTCGGCGGTGACGCCGACAAGCCGGCCGGGCCGGATTCCCCGGCGGCCGCCGAACGCTGAGCCACCGGCGCACTCGGCCGCCACGGCGCTGGAACCCGCAGGCCCTCGGCTGCCGGAGTGCCGGGCCACGGGAGGCGCGGCGCGGGGCGGGAAGCTACCGTCACGAGCGTGACAGGAGACGAGGCCGAGCGGCGGTGGTCCGGTTCCATGCCGGCCGCGTACGAGCGGTACCTCGTGCCGGTGGTCTTCGGGCCCTTCGCGGAGGACCTGGCGGCCAGGGCGGCGGCGCTCGCCCCACGCCGTGTACTGGAACTGGCGGCGGGTACGGGGGTGTTGACGTCGGCTCTGCTCGCCGCGGCGCCCGCGTCCGAGGTGACGGCCACCGATCTCAACGAGACCATGGTCGCTCTCGGCTCGACGCGGGCTCCGGGGGCGGCGTGGCGGCAGGCGGACGCGCAGCGGCTGCCGTTCCCGGACGGCGCTTTCGACCTCGTGGCGTGTCAGTTCGGGGTGATGTTCTTCCCCGACCGCGTGGGGGCTTTCACCGAGGTCCGCAGGGTACTGATGGCGGGCGGCCGGTTCCTGTTCACCACCTGGGGACCGCTCGGGGCGCATGCCTTCGAGGTCGCGCTCCAGGCCGGGCTCGAACGGGCCCTTCCGGTGAACCCGCCGCGGTTCCTCCGGACGGTCCCGCACGGCTACGCGGACCCGGCCGCCGTCACGGCCGACCTGACCGCCGCGGGTTTCACCGTCGAGGAGGGGCGAGAGCTGACGCTCCGGGGCCGGGCCGCCTCGATCGCCGACCTCGCCACCGGGTACCTCACCGGGACACCCCTCCGCGCGGCCGTCGAGGAGTGCGGCGACGGACCCGCCGTCCTCGCCACCGTGATCGAGGAGATGACGGCCCGGCTCGGTCCGGGGCCGGTCACCGCCCCGATGACCGCGTTCGTCTACCGAGCCGTGGGCTGAGCGTGGGCGCCCTCGGCCGTCCGGCGCGTCCTCCCGGGCGCGGTGCCGGACGGCGAGGCCGGGTCAGTCGGCGGAAGGAGGCAGGTGGGCGCGGGCCGGGCCCGGGGCAACGTACGCGGTCATCGGCGGCAGCGACACGGGCCGTGGCCGGCGACACGGGCCGTGGCCGGCGACACGGGCCCGTGGCCGCATGCTCCCGACGTGAACACCGGGTGTCCCGTCCCCCCCGACGCGTCTGTCCGCGAGACCCGGCCGGCTTCGGTCGGCCAGGGTGCGCCCACGACATCCTCCAGGGTGCGCACGCGTCATCCGCCGAGCTGCGCACGCGTCATCCGCCCGGGCTCGCCGGGATGCCCCGGCGGGTGGGATTGGGCAGGCTGGTGCCGTGGACCGGCTCGTCGTCGGCGCGGCAGGGAGAGGGAGCCATGGGTGGATCAGACGGGGCGGACCCTGACCGGAAAAGGGCCGCGCGGCTGCTGGCGAGGGTGGCTGTGCTGGCGTTGGTGGGGGCGCTGGTGGTGCTGGTGATCGCCCTGGGGGAAGGCGGCCTGGAAATCGTCGTGGGCGGACTGCTCGGGCTGGTCGTGAGCGCGGCGGGCGTGTGGTGGTTCGTGGCGCACCGAGGGCTCACGCGACTCCTCGGGGCCCTGGTGGCGGTGCTCGCGCCCGTCGCCGTCCTCGTGTACTTCACGTACGAGGGGCTGTGGCTGACGGCGCTCGTGCTGCTCCTGTGCTGGGGCGCCGCGGTGGCGCTGGCCCGGGTGGCGCTGCACAAGGCGCGTCCGCCCCGGCCGCAGAGGGCGCGGCCGGCGCCGCGGCCCGAGCGACCTGTACTGATCATGAATCCGAAGTCCGGCGGCGGGAAGGTCGGGCGCTTCGACCTGGTGGAGCGGGCCGAGGGGCTCGGGGCACGGGTGATCCTGCTCGATCCGTCGGAGCCGGCCGATGTCGCCGCCTTGGCCCGGGAAGCCGTGGAGGAGGGCGCGGACCTGCTCGGGGTCGCGGGCGGCGACGGGACGCAGGCGCTGGTGGCGGCGGTCGCCGCGGAGCATGATCTGCCGTTCCTCGTCGTGTCGGCCGGCACCCGCAACCACTTCGCGATGGACCTCGGCCTCGACCGTGACGACCCCTCGCGCTGCCTCGACGCGCTGACCGACGGGGAGGAGCTGCGGGTGGACCTGGGCTTCGTCGACGGCCGGGCGTTCGTGAACACCGTGTCCTTCGGGGTGTACGCCGACGTCGTGCAGCATCCCGAGTACCGCGACGCCAAGGCCGGCACGGCACTGACCCTCATGCCCGACCTCCTCGTCGGCGAAGGGGCGCGGCGCGTCGACGCCGAGGCCGACGGCACCGAGCTCGCCTCCCAGCAGGCCCTGCTGGTCAGCAACAACCCGTACGTGTCTCCCGACGAGCTCAGCGCCGGCGGGCGACGGCCGCGTCTCGACGACGGACTCCTCGGGGTCCTCGGGATCCGCGTGGAGGACGCCGCCCAGGCCGCCGATCTGGCCGTGCGGGGCACCCAGTCCACCGGGCTCACCGTCCTGACCGCCCAGCGCGTCGAGGTGACCGCCGACGACGAAGAGATCCCCGTCGCCGTCGACGGGGAGGCCCTGCGGATGGCGACCCCGGTCGTGTGCACGACGAAGCCCGGCGTGCTCCGGGTGCTCGTCCCGCGCGAGCGGCCGGGGGTCGTCCTGGTCAAGCAGCCGGTGAAGTGGCGGAAGATCTTCGAGCTCGCGTTCGGGCGGGCCGGGGAGACGTCCGACGCGTCGGCCTGAACGGCCGCCCAGACCACCGTCCTCACCCGTCACGCCGGTCAGGGCCGCGCCGTTCGCCCCCTGCCGCGCCCGGCGGCCGACCGCTACCGTGGGTCCATGGCCCGGGAAATCCGCATCGAGATCAGTGACGAGGCGTACGAGGCGCTGGAGCGTGCCGCGGCGGAGAAACAGGTGCCCGCCGAGTACTACGCGGGCCGTGTCCTGGACGCCGATCTCACGCGGACGCGGTTCGTCGAGGGCGCCAGGTCGTTCGTGGTCGAGCACGGCCAGGCGTTCGCGGAGCGCTTCAGCCGTCCCCTGCCGCCCGACGCCGGCCGCAGTGCCGGCGCCGGAGCCCTCTGACCCGGCCCCTCGCGTGTTCCTGCAGATCGACCTGTCCTGGCTGCTGGACATAGCTCAGCAGGAGATTCCGGGCGACCCGGGGATCTCCGACTGGGGCTCCCTCGAAGCCGCCCGCGCCCGTCACGCCTTTCGCGTGATGGACATCGCCGTGTACGAGCAGCCGCACCACCGCGCGGCCGCGCTCCTCGAACAGCTCGTCCGCGTCCCGGCCCTGGAGCACTCCAACGAGCTGTACGGCGTCGTCGTGGCCGCCGCGTACCTCCACGCCTGCGGGTACCCCGTCAGCGTCACGGCGGAGGGGGCGATCGACCTCGTCGAGCGCGTGGCCGAGGGCCGGGTGGACGTCCGGCAGGTCGCGGCGGCCCTGGAGGAGTGGACGGGCTGAGGGAGGCGGCTGGAGCTGCGACTCGGCCGGAGCGCTTGTGCCCGGTTGCCCCGTCGGGGTTGCCCGGCGTGGGGCGCCGCGGACTCCCCAGAGGGTGTCCTGTCGATCATGCCGGGCTCGCGGGGTGATCAGGCTTGATCGGCGGGGCACCTCCTAGGACTTGTCCGGCCGATCATGGTTGTGGGCGGTCGGGCATGATGCCCGGGTGAGCATCATCGTGAAGTTCTTCGTGGCGCCGGACGACACG